>JADDPV010000081.1:1628-7042 GCA_016781705.1 Rubrobacter sp. | reverse complement strand
TAAGAAAGGGCTAACATCGTCCTTCGGAACCGCCGGCGATGGAGGGGATGATGGAGAGCTCGTCGCCCGCCCCGACCTCGGTGTCGGGACCGTCGAGGTAGCGGATGTCCTCGTCGCCCTTGTAGACGTTGACGAACGAGCGCAGCTTGCCGTCGCCGGTGTACAGGTGCTGCTTGAGGTCGGGGTGCTCGCTGGTGAGGTTGCCCAGGGCGTCCCCGGCGGTCTCCCCGCCGACCTCGACCTCGGCGTTGCCGCCGGTGTACTGCCTCAAGGGTGTGGGGATCTTGACCTTCGGCATAAGAAACTCCTCCGTTTGAAGACTAACCTACAATCTCTTCTTCGTCGTAGCCCGAGCGGTCGGGGCGCAAGACCCACGAGCGCATCTCCTCGACGTTCTCCCGGCCGGCCGAGGCGATCACGTACGACCAGCCGGGCCAGGCGTGCTCCCGGTCGTACTCCGAGGGCTCGGCCGGGTGGTCCGGGTGCGAGTGGTAGAAGCCGAGCACGTCCAGGTCCCGCTCCAGGGCCCGCTCCTCGAACTCCTTTATCTTGAGCGGCTCGATGAGAAACCGGCGCTCGCGCTCGCCCTCGTGGGTGTTCTCCGCCCGCCAGACGTCCACCACGACCTTCATCTCCGGCGTGTTCATCCCGACGAGGACCCCCGCGCACTCGTGGGGGTACGCCTCCACGGCGTGCTCGTGGATGTGCCCGACGTCTCCGGCCCCGATCTTCAGCGGCAAGAGCGCCTAATCCTCCCGCCAGAAGCCCTCGGAGAGGTACTTGTCCGCCCCGTCGGGCAGCACGGCGACGACGACACCCTCCTCGAGATCGCGCGCCACGCGAAGCGCGGTCGCGACCGCAGCCCCGGCGGAGATGCCGACGAGGATGCCCTCCTCGCGCGCCAGGCGCTTGACCATCTCGTAGGCCTCCTCGGTCGGGGTGGCGAGGTTCTCGTCGGCTATCGTCGGGTCGTAGATCTCCGGGACGATCGCCGATCCCATGTGTTTCATCCCCTCCAACCCGTGAAACGGCGAGTCGGGCTCGAAGGAGACGACCTTTATCCCCGGGTCGTACTCCCTGAGCCGCGTGGCCGTCCCGACGAAGGTGCCGCTGGTCCCGAGGCCCGCGACGAAGTGCGTCACCTCGCCCGCGGTCTGTTCCCAGATCTCCGGCGCCGTGCTCTCGTAGTGCGACCGGGGGTTCGCGGGGTTGGAGTACTGGTCGGGGTAGAAGTAGAGGTCCGGATCCCCGGCGACGAGCCTCCTGGCTTCCCGGATCGCCCCGTCCGAGCCCTCGCCCGGGTCCGTGAGCACTACCTCGACCCCGTAGGCTTTGAGGATCTTCTTGCGCTCCTCGCTGGCGTTCTTGGGCATGCACAACTTTACCTCATAGCCCAAAGACGCCCCGATCCAGGCGTAGGCGATCCCGGTGTTCCCACTGGTCGCGTCGAGGATGGTCTTGCCGGGCACGAGCGCGCCGCTCTTCTCGCCCGCCCGGATCATCCACAGCGCCGGCCGGTCCTTGACCGACCCGCCGGGGTTGTACCATTCGGCCTTCCCGAGTATCGTTACCCCCGGAACCTCGCGCGAGAGGCTCGCCAACTCGATGAGCGGCGTGTTCCCCACCAGGTCCACCGGACGTGCCCCGAGGAGCCTCCTGTTAATCCGAGTGATCATGTCGGGATTCATTATACAGTGCGTAGGCCCCGCGTCCACAAAGGGGAGGGATCGAGGAGTGATGCCTGAAGGACGCAAAAGTCGGAAGGCCGCGAACGGGCCCTCCGACTATGGTTGGTGCGTGGCACGAATTCGTGGCACGAATTGTATAGAAGGTCGGGGACCCGATGCTACACCGTTTGGCGATCTTACGCCAAAGTTTCGAGAATTTTCTGCAAAGGTTTGCGGCGGCACGTGAAGATCGGGGTATCGAGTTCCGTATACGAGGATGCCTCCGACTCCCTCAGCTCCATCATGAGGTCCTGGAACATCTCCGGGGACTCGGCCTCGAAGGAGAGGATGAACTCGTAGTCGCCTATTCCAAAGCAGTAGGCGGTGTTGTTCTTAATCGGGTAGTGCTTGCGCCCTATTCGCATGTGCTCGTCCATCATGTGCTGGCGCTCCTCGAGGGGAAGGCGGTACCAGGCGCGCGTCTTGACGAACGGGTAGACGAAGAGGTAATCGCCCTCGCCGGGGACGATGTAGCGGCGGTTCTCGAAGCCGGGAGTGTGCTCGCCGACGTAGATCGAACGGCGACTCAGGCCGAAGTACGAGTAGGCCACCGTGAGGTACTTGCCCAGACCCGTCTTTAGTAGAGCTGCGGTCATCTCTTCGAACGGTTCGAGGTCGTAGGAGATGCGCCAGAGCATGAAGTCCGCGTCCGCCCGCAGACCCATGAGCGAGAACGAGCGCAGGAGCATCCCACCCGAGCGCCCTTCGACGGCCTCCAGGAACTCCTTCTTGCCGCGCGCTCGCTCCTCGTCGGGGAGCCGCCGCCAGAGAGGATCGAGCTTGAAGAAGACGTAGTTGATGTACTGGGCCGGGAGCTTCTCCTCGGACGCCGGTTGCGCCTGTGCTCTGGTTTCGGTCATTTGATCTCTCCCTTCGGTGGACGCTGGGCAGCTTGTCAGAACTCTAGCTCGTCAGCTTCTTGCCGGGTAGGAGAGACGCGCGGGGTTAGGGCCACCGTTCTCTTTGCGGCGCAGCTCCGGCCCTCTCCTTCCGGAATGTCTTGACTACCCCACGCGGCCGCTAGCTGACACGCTGGCTAGCTGGCTGCTCCTCGATGCCGAAGTTGCTCTCGTAGAGTTGCTCCACGCGGGCGAGCTCCTCCGGTGTGAGGTCGGGCGTCTCGGGCGCGGCGGCGAACTCGTCGAGCTGGGCCTCGTCGTAGATGTTGGGCAGGGTGGAGGCTACCTCGGGGGCGGCGAGGACGAACTTCAGGGCCGCCTGGCCTAGAGTGCGTTCGCCGGATTCGGTCAGGAAACCGAGTTTCTCGACCTTCTTGAGGCCCTCCGTGAGCCACTCTTTGGGGCGGTGGCGGCGGTGGTCGTTCTTGGCGAAGGTGGTGTTCTCGTCGTATTTGCCCTCCAGCATCCCGGAGGAGTGGGGGACGCGGACGACGAGGGACGTGCCCGTCTCGCGGGCGGCGGCGATGAGGTCGCGGCCGGGGTCCTGTTCGAGGAGGTTGTGGATCATCTGCACCCCCGCGATGCCCTCGCGCTCGCGCATCGCCCTGACGCCCTCTTCGAGCCAGCCTATCTTCGGCCCCAGGGCGACGCCGTAAGCGCGGACCTTGCCCTCGGCCTCGAACTCCTCCATGAGCGCGAAGAGCGCGTCGTTCTCCACGGCGTCCATCTTGGTGTTGTGGAGCTGGAGGAAGTCCACGTAATCGGTGCCGAGCCTTTCGAGGCTCTGCTCGAGGGCGAAGCGTATGAAGCCTTCTGACCAGTCCTGGGGGCGTTCCTGCTGGCCGCGGCGCTGCGTGTGATTGTAGAAGTCGTAGCCGATCTTGGTGGAGATCACGACCTCGTCGCGCATGTTCGAGAAGGCGTCCCTCAGGATGGTCTCGCCGAGGCCCGAGCCGTAGGTGTCGGCGGTGTCGAAGTAGTTGATGCCCCTCTCGTGGGCCAACCGGAGCAGCCTGATGGATTTCTTCTCGTCCACCTCGCCCCACCAGCCGGTCGAGACCGTCCAAACACCGAAGCCGACCTCGGAGACGCTGATGTCGGTGTCACCGAGCTTCCGATATTTCATCTCTCACCTCTCGTCGCGGGTGGCCGCGTGGCCGTCGTTCTCTCGCGGGCCACATTCTAGCGCAGTCGGGGCAGGCGGTCGTGGAAGCTCTCTCTTCGAGAGCGATCAGCTTTTGGCAGGGGACCGTGGGGGCCAGAGCCGGCGGATGAGGTGGTATGCCTGTTACGATGCGTTGCGGGCTATCAGCATCCGCCGAACGGGCTGTAGCCAACGGCTTTCTTATAATCCGGCGGATGAGGGGCAGGAGGAGTTGGCCGCGGTGATCGCACGCTACGCCGGCGGGGAGAGGGGGGCGTGCGGCGCGGCGCGCGAGGGTGCCGCGGTCGTCGTCGTGGACGCGTTTCGGGCGAGCGCCACGATCGCGGTCCTGGTCCGCAAGGGAGCGCGCGTGATCCCGGTCGCCTCGATAGAGGAGGCGGAGCGCTTCGCCGGGGCGGACTTCCGCATCGGGGAGCGCGGCAGCGCCAAAGTGCGAGGCTTCGACTTCGGCAACTCGCCGACGGAGGTCTCGGACGCAGAGATACCGCCGGGCGCGACGGTCGTGCTCTCCACCACGAACGGCACCCGCGTCGTGGAGGCCGCCCGCGGCGCCCCCGCCATCCTGACCGGCTCCTTCGTGAACGCCTCCGCCGTCGCCGAGGCCCTGACGACTGGAACCCTGGTCGAGGCCCGTGGCGAGCGCGTGACGGTCGTCGGCTGCGGCTGGGAAGGAAAGCGGGCCTCCGAAGACGAGTCTGCCGCCGGCGCCATCCTGCACCGCCTGCGCGAACGCGGTGCCCGCCTCGACGAGCGCGCCCGGCGTGTGGTGGAACTGTACTTCTCGCGGCCCGAAGGGGTACTGCGCACTAACAGCGCCGCGCGGCGCCTCACGCGCCTCGGCTACGAAAGGGACCTCGGCTTCTGCCTCGCGGAGGACACCGTGCCCGTGGCGCCCCGCCTCTCCGGTCGGGCCTTCATCGGCGGGGTGCCTTAGCGGGAGCGCGTAGGCTGGCTCCTGGCCCGCGGGCCAGGAGAGGAGGCGATGGAGGGGCGGTTTCTTTCGCCAAAAATCGTCTTGACAAGCACCCCGCGTCCCTTTACTCTGAAGTCGGGCAAGGCGGACGCAAACGTTACAAGCGTGTCGCAAGCGCGGGAGGGACGTTTGGTAGTCGCCAGACGGCTGAGGGAAGGAGGTGACAGAGAGAGATGACGATAACCATCACCCACGAGAGGGTCAAAGAGGTTACCCGGGAGGATGTGGATCGGGCCATAGACGTGATCGAGCGTCACCTGGAGAAGGAGGCCCGCACCCGCAACCTGCTCGACGAGCAGGCGATCATGCGCCCCAAGGACCTGTGCAAGCAGCAGGGCCTGGACATGGTGGCTGAGCTGCGCGGCATGGTCTAAGCGAAAGCCCGAACCGAAGCGCATCCCAAGCCCATGAAGGGGGATGCACAGTAAGACCCCGCGGGGCTCCCTCTCGAGAGCCCGGGGGCTGTCCATCCCCCTTCACGAGGCTGAAGGGGACCGGAGCGGTCTTCGCTCCGGTCCCCTTTTCGCGCGCTCCTGCCCAGGAGCTTCCTGCTCCTACCTGTCAGGAGAGGGGATAGGCTGCTGGGCGGGGTCCTGCCCCTGGGGAGCCTGGGGGATAGGCTGCTGGGCGGGGTCCTGCCCCTGGGGAGC
>JADDPV010000081.1:0-1504 GCA_016781705.1 Rubrobacter sp. | reverse complement strand
GCTGCTGGGCGGGGTCCTGCCCCTGGGGAGCCTGGGGGATAGGCTGCTGGGCGGGGTCCTGCCCCTGGGGAGCCTGGGGAATGGGCTGCTGCGCCGGGTCCTGGGGCTGCTGGACTCCTCCAGCTCCGGGCTGGGCGGGCTGCTGAGGATACTGCTGGCCGCCGGCTCCGGGGCTGCCGCCGCCGGAGGGCGTGTACTGCTGGTCCCCGGCGTTCGTGCCGGAGGAGCCGCCAAAGAGGCCTTCGACGGAGGTGCCGGACGGCGCATCGCCGCCGCCGCTGCCGCCGGAGGTCGTACCGTTCTGGGACCACACCAGGGACGAGAAGTTCTCGCCCGCGGCGGCCTCGGTAAAGGTGATGATGCTCAACCCGATCGCGGTCGCCGCGATCCCCGCCACGGCGCCCGAGATAAGGACCCGACGCCGCGAGGCGGGCGACATCGTCCTCAAACGGTCCGGGACCGAGCGCAGCCGCTGCAGGAAGCCCGCGGAGCGCCCGTCCTGGTCGCTCCGGCGGAGCGGCTCCGCGCCGCTCTCTTCCTCCGGCTCGGGGGGCTCGGGGTTCGGGTCGGCGTTCGGTCTGCTGGGGACCCGGACCTGCTGCGTCGAGAGGCGGCCCCGAACCGTGCTCGGGAGGCCCGAGATCTTGGTGGACGCCCGCTCGAGCTGAGAGTTCAGGATCGCGGAGGTCAGCGTGATCACCATAGATGTCATCGCCGTCCCGACCAGGGTCCCCGCCACCCCAAGCTTCGAGGTGAACAGGGCCGCCACCACGGAGGCGCACCCCGCCGCCACGATGCTCGTCGTCTTGACTACGCTCTGTTTCTGTCTCTCCTCTTGAGTCATAAGAGGAGATCGTATCAGCTTGCTACCTCGCAAAAAAGGGACGGCGGGAGAGAAAACTGGGCGGACTCGAAGGCTAAGTACCCCCAAGCTGAGAGTGAACCTCCACAGCCTCAAACATCCTCAGTGCGCTCAAAACGGCCTCCTTTAGATCCGCCAGAGTATCGTAGTAGCGCCTGGGGGCATGAGAAAACCCTTGAGTCTCTTCCACACGCCCTCTATGGGGTTCAGATGTGGACAGTAGGCTGGCAGGTAGTACAGAGCCCAAGCCCCTTCGCTTCCCATCTCGCTCGCCGTTCCTGGAGAGAACTCCTGCCCGGTGGAAGGGTGCATTGTCCAGGACCACTACACACAAGGCCTGGCCTCCTCCTCTTGGGCTTTCTCGGCCAGGGCGTCGAGGTAGCCGAGCACCTCCCTCGCGTCCGGCATCCTCCTTCGAGCATCTCGTACTCCAGTAGCTCATCCTCTCCCTCGACGCGCAATGTCCCGATGAGGTTGATGCGCCCCTTTGACCCCCCCAGCGAGTCTTCACCAGGTGTTGGTAGGCGCGCCCCTTCAAAGTCCAGGTGTAGGCGGGCGGCAGGCACAAGCAGAAGCCACTCTCATCCAGGTATTTCAATAACTCACCTTACGCAGCGCATAGCGTTAGTTGTTTGACCGATG
>JADDPV010000280.1 GCA_016781705.1 Rubrobacter sp. | reverse complement strand
GAGGACTCGTCGTTCATCTCGACCACCCCCTAGCCGCGCTCGCCGACAGTTATCTCGAGCTCCTTGAGCTCTCCGCCGCGCACCAGCTTGACCGGGACCGCCCGTCCTACCCTCTCGCCCCCGAGCAGCCCGAGCAGGTCGTCGGTGTCCTCCACCGGCTGGCCGTCGAGGGTAGCCAGGATGTCGCCGACGATGAGGCCGCCGTGCCCGGCGGGGCTCCCGTCCTCGACCCCTACCACCAGCAGGCCACCCTTCTGCGTGAGGCCCAGCCGCCCCCCATCAGGGAGCCGCACCGGCTGGCTCAGGATGCCGAGGTAGCCGCGCTTGAGAGAGCCCCGCTCCTCCAGCGTCCCGGCGACGCGCCAGGCGAGGTCGGCCGGGATCGCGAACGCAGTGCCCCGAGATCCCGAGACCAGGATGCCGAGCACCTTCCCCTCCACGTCGATGAGGGGCCCGCCCGAGAACCCCGGGTAAGGGGTCGCGTCGGTCTGGATGTAGCGATCTAGCCTCGGCCCCCGCCACGTGCGTACCGGACCGCCTACGGCGCTGACTACCCCGAGGGTAGCCCTCGGACCTTCGCCGCGGGAGGAGGTGCTTCCCACAGCCAGCGCGAGCTGGCCGACTCTGGCCTCCCCCTCGGCCGGCGTAACCGCCTCGACGTCGAGACCCTCAACCCGCAGCAACGCGAGATCCGTCGAATGGTCCCTGCCGGCGAACCTCGCGGTTAGGGTGCGCCCGTCGTGCAGGTCCACGCTCAAGTCCTCCTCCCGCTCCAGCACGTGGCTGGCAGTCAGGACCGTGTTCGGGCCGTACACCACCCCGGTCCCCGAGCGCCGCCTCCTGCCGTTTACCCGCACCACAGCGGGACCTATGGCCGCGACCGCATCGGCCATCCCGTCGGACAGGGCGGCCAAAGTATTCGTGTGCTCCATGCTCGTCTCCTTCTCTTGCTCCTGCGAATACTCTAACCCCGGTCGCGCCAGGGGCACATCAGCCGTACGGCTAGTCTTTGCCCGGAAAAACGGCTAGTCTGTCGAAAGGACAACCCGGCGACGTGCCCCACCGCCGCCTACAATAAGCGCCTGGCGCGACCGGGAGGCAGAAGCGGCATGAGGATAGTCGTAACGACGGCCGGCTCCAGGGGGGACGTGCAGCCGTGCGTCGCCCTTGGCCTGGGGCTGAGGGGAGCCGGCCACGAGGTCACCGTGGCGAGCTGGGAGGCCTTCCGAGGGCTCGTCGAAGGCCGCGGCCTCGCCTTCCACCCGGTCGCCGGGCCGGACCCGGGGCGGCTGGTGGGGGCGCTGCTCGAAGCCGGCCGCAACCCCCTGAGGTACGCCAGGACCTTCAGACCGCTCCTGCGGCCCCACGCCGAGAGGGGGTTTCACGACTGCCTGGCGGCCTGCCGGGACGCGGACGCCGTCGTCTACACGCCGCTAGGGTTCGCCGGCCAGATGGCGGCGGAGCACCTCGGCATCCCCGCGGTGGGGAGCGTGGTGGAGCCGCTCCTGATCCGCAGCAGACGTTTCCCGAGCGCGATACTCGGGCGACCCATCGGGGGCGCGGCGCTGGTAGAGGCCCCGGTCGTGGGAGCCCTTTACAACCACCTGAGCCACGTGGCGGTAGAGCAGATCTACTGGCGGACCGTGCAGCCCCTGGTGGGCGACCTCCGCGAGAAGGTCGGCCTACCCCCTACGTCCAGGCTGTTCGGCCCCTTGGGCAGGCTGCACAGGGGACGCCAGCCGGTGCTGTTGGGCTGGAGCGAGCACGTCCTCCCCGGCGACCCGCGCCAGGAGGCGTGGATGCCCACTACCGGTTACTGGTTTCTGGATCACGACGGAGGCTGGCGACCGCCGGAGGAGCTGCGCCAGTTCCTGGACTCCGGCGAACCCCCGGTCTCGCTGGGCCTGGGCAGCATGAGCGGCGTCGCGTCCGCGCGGACCACGAGGGTGGTCGCCCTGACCGCAGAAGTGCTGGACCGCGCCGGACGAAGAGGAGTCTTGCTGTCGCCCGACGCCGGGATCGAAGACTCCAGGCTACCGGATGGCGTCATGCGGGTGGCCGGCGAGGTACCCTACGATTGGCTCTTCCCCCGGGTCGCGGTGGCCGTGCACCACGGCGGGGCGGGCACCCTGGCAGCCGCCCTCAGGGCCGGCGTGCCGTCCGTGGTGATCCCCGTTCTGCCAGACCAGGCCTTCTGGGGCTGGCGGGTGACCGCCCTTGGCGCCGGCCCCGCCCCTATCTCCCCTAAACGCCTTACCGCCGAACGCCTCTCGGCGGCCATCCTGCAGGCCGCAACCGACCCCGAGATGCGCAGCCGCTGCAGGCTACTGGCAGAGAAGATATCGGCCGAGGACGGGATCAGCAGGGCGGTGGAGGCGTTCGAGATCCACGCTGGAGAGGACCGCTAGGGGTCCTTCCTTCGTCCTCGCTTCGGTTCTGTCTCCACCCGGCGTCTGGAGAACGGTGGGTCCTACGGCCCAACGCGGAGAACCCGTTCACACTCTCTATGTGCATAAGGCACATATTCTGGGAGTAGTCGACGTTCCTATTCGATATGGAGGTATCGGGTATGACCCTTTCAAAGAGGTTGAGGCGCATCTGGATCTTGCTGATCACCGAGGAGGTCTTCGACGAGCACGGCTCGCTCGAGCACCGCGGCGTGGTACGCAGGGCACCCCGCGCCTAGCGCGCGTCCGGCAGACGACCCCAAGGGCCGGAACCCCTAACGGGTTTCGGCCCTTGGCCTGCCTGAGGGTCGGCCTCGTTCTTTACCAGGGGACCGGGCGCCGGTCGCGGAAGAAGCCGCCGGTCGGGCCGTTGTTGGGGAGCGTCGCCGCCCAGACGATATTCTCCGCCCCCTCCTCGACGGGACGCGGGGCGCGCGAGCCGCCCATATCGGTCTGGACCCACCCGGGGTCGACGGCGTTGACGAGGATGCCGGTCCCGCGCAGCTCGGAGGCGAGGATACGTGTCAGGGCATTGAGGGAGGTCTTGGAGATCCGGTAGCCCGGGGAGCCGCCGCGCATGTCCTCGAGCGCCGCGAGCCCTGTAGAGACGTTGACTATCCGGCCGTAGCCGCCCCGCTGCATGAGGGGGATGGCCACCTCGCAAAGCCGCCAAGCCCCGAACAGGTTGGCCTCCAGCGCCTCCCGGACGCGTCCAAGGTCCGCATCCACGCCGCGCTGGCCTTCGTCGTTGGAGATTGCGGCGTTGTTCACCAGAACGTCGAGGCGTCCGAGCTCGCTCTCGACGGATGAGGCGAGCCGGTCGATGCTCTTCTCGTCCGCGACGTCGAGCCGCCGCACGACGACGTTACCGGGGAGTCCTTCGGCGGCCGACCGGCCTCTCTCCTCGTCCCGGGAGCCCATAATGACAGTAAGGCCCCTCCCGGCGAGCTGGCGGCAGACCTCCAACCCCAGTCCCCGGTTCCCCCCGCTCACCAGCGCCACCCGCGCGTTCTCCGCCATGCGACCTCCTCCGATCTCTAGGACTGGCCATCGAAGATACTACACACCGAGGAGGCCGAACGCCGCCTCGACCGCCTCCGCCGGAGAGGCCGCCACGGAGACGTGATCCCCGAGATCCCAACCCTCCAGGGCGACTACGGACCGTCCTACCTTCAAGGCCAGCCCCATCTCCGAGAGCGTCCCGTACTCGCCGCCGACGGCGATGACCACGTCGCCCGAGCACACCACCGCCAAATTCCTCGCCTGGCCCGCGCCGGTGGCCACAGAATAGGAGAGGTACCCGTTGGCCCGCCCCCGATCCTCGTCCGGCAGGATGCCGATGGCCGTCCCACCCGCCTCCGCAGCCCCCCTGGCCGCTGCCTCCATCACGCCAGAGAGCCCCCCGCAGACCACGACCCCGCCCCTCTTCGCGACGAGCCCGCCGACCTCGCGCGCTCTCTCGTAGAGCTCCCCGGTCGCCGTGCCCGAGCCGACCACGGCCACGTAGGGCCTGCCGGTCACAGGGTCGGATACCGGCTCGTCTGGCCGAGCAGGTAGCGGAGGAAGCCCACGGCTCCCTCTTTGCTGAGGGGTTCGTTCCAGTTGCCGCACTTGGGGGACTGTATGCATGCGGGGCATCCCCTCTCGCAAGGGCAGCGGGTGATAACGCCCAAAGTGTCGCGGGCGAGGGACTCGAAGGCGTCGTAGCCGCGCCGGGAGATGCCGACGCCGCCGGGGTAGCCGTCGTAGACAAAGACCGTAGGGAGGCGGCTCTGGCGGTGGACCGGGGTCGAGAGCCCCCCGATATCCGCCCGGTCGCACATGGCGAAGAGCGGCAGCAGCCCGATCATGCCGTGCTCCCCCGCGTGTAACGCTCCCCCGAAGCTCTCGAAGCTCGGCCTCGCCTCCCTCGGCAGCGGCGGCAGCGTCACCCACAGCGCCTGCGTGTCGAGCATCACGTCGGGCAGATCCAGCGGGTAGACCCCGATCTCCTGCTCATCTGCGACCCTCACCTTCTTATAGAAGGTTACGGAGTCCGTAGTGCGCACGCGGCCCCAGTGAAGGGCGGCGCCGTTGGCCAGGTCGCGGCTCTCCAGGTCTTCCAGTATCTCGACGTCGGTCTCGACCCTGGGTTTGGTGTAGTAGCGGTTAGGGACGCGGCGGGCGAGGGCGCGGTGGGCGCGCAGGTCGAGCTCTTCTATCTCGTAGGCGGCGCCGCGGTGGAGGTAGGTTGCGCCGGGGTGGAGCTCGCTCGGGGCGCGGGTGGCCTCGGCGGTCCCGATCAACTCCCCCTCGTCGTCGGCTATCATGACCGTCTCGGAGGAGACCGAGCGCAGCGAGAGGTTGCGCGCCGGGCTGTCGCCCCTCGCGTACACGAGCCGCCCGCCGCTCGACGCAAGCGCCCTCTCCTCCATCATCGCCTTGGCCACGTCCCGGTAGGCAGGCCCGAAGTACCCCTCGTCTTCAGCGTCGAGTGGGGCCTCGTGGGCCGCGGCGAGCAGGTGCGGGCCGAGGATGTACGGGTTCTCCATCGTGACCCGGGCGGCCTCGACGCGCCGGCCGAGGACCCTTGGGGGGTTCTCGAAGAGGTACTGGTCGAGCGAGTCGCGGCCAGCTATGTAGACGGCGAGGGCCGGGTCCTTCCCGCGCCCGGCGCGGCCCCACTGCTGCCAGATAGAGGCGACGCTGCCCGGGTAGCCGCAGCAGACCACCGCATCCAGGGCGCCCACGTCCACCCCGAGCTCCAGGGCGTTCGTCGAGACCACGCCGAGGAGGTCGCCGCGGAAGAGGCGGCCCTCGATCTCCCGCCGCTCGCGGGCGGTATAGCCGGCCCGGTAGGGGGAGATCCTGCGCGCCCCGTCCACGCCGAGCCGGTCGGCGGCGTAACGGTAGATCAGCTCCGCAGACTTTCTGGTCTTCGCGAAGGCGATCGTCCTCACGCCCTGCGAGACCAGGTTCGAGAAGACCAGCGCCCCCTCCGTGAGCAGGCTCCGCCGCTCGCCCTTCTCTTTATCCAGGAGGGGCGGGTTGCGGAAGATCACGCGCCGCGGGCCCGAGGACGCCCCGTCGTTGTCCACGAGGGCGAACGGGAGGCCGGTGAGGCTCTCGGCGAGCTCCTGGGGGTTGGCTATCGTGGCGCTGGTCAGGACGAAGCGGGGGTCGCCGCCGTGCAGCTCGGCGGCGCGGCGCAGGCGCCTTAAGACCGCGGCGACGTGGGAGCCGAAGACCCCGCGCAGGACGTGGGCCTCGTCGACGGCGATGATCTCCAGGTTGCGCAAGAAATCGGCCCAGGCCTCGTGGTTGGGCAGGATGCCGATGTTCAGCATGTCCGGGTTGGTGAGCAGGATATTCGACCGGCGCCGGATCTCCGCCCTGAGGGCGTGCGGCGTGTCGCCGTCGTAGGTAGACGGGTGGACGCCGCGCAGCTTGAGGGCCTGGATCTTGCCGAGCTGGTCCTGGGCGAGCGCCTTCGTGGGGTAGAGGAAGATCGCGCGGCTCTTCGCCCGGCCCAGAGCGTTCTGGAAGGCCGGGATCTTGTAGCAAAGCGACTTCCCGCTGGCCGTCGCCGTCGCCACGACGACGTTCTCCCCGGCCCGCACCCGCTCGTAGGCCTCGAGCTGGTGCGAGTACAGCCTGGAGGCGCCCATCTTGCGCAGGGCTTCGGAGAGCTCGGGATGGAGGTCGGGGAGCGTCACGAGGGTCGCCTCGCGTGGTGGGAGGCTCGCGACCGTCTCCCCGAGGGACTCGACCGCGCGGCGGCTCATCCCGGCGAGGGGTCCCTGGCCGCGGGCCTGCGTCTTAGAGCTCACGCCTTCCGGCGAAGGCCCGCCCCAGGGTCACCTCGTCGGCGTACTCGAGGTCCCCCCCGACGGGGAGGCCGCTGGCGAGCGCCGTCACCCGCACCGGAAGATCCTTGACCTCCTGCGCTATGAACAGCGCTGTAGCCTCGCCCGTGGTGTTCGGGTTGGTGGCGATGACGAGCTCCTTGATCTCCTCCTTGCGCGCGCGCTCCAGAAGCTCGGCTATGCGCAGATCCTCGGGCTCGACGCCGTCGAGGGGAGAGAGCGCGCCCCCGAGGACGTGGTAGAGGCCGCGGTACTCGTTGGTGCGCTCGATAGGCCCGATATCGTAGGGGTCCTCGACGACGCAGATCACCGACCCGTCGCGGCGGGCGTCGCGGCAGATCTCGCACAGCTCGACCTCGGTGAGGTTAAAGCAGCGTTGGCACGGTTTGATCCGCTCCTTTACCTCCTGCAGGGCCTCCGCAAGCCCTATGGCGTCCTCTTTCTTGCCCCGGATCACGTGGAAAGCGATGCGCTGGGCGCTCCTCGGGCCGATGGAGGGTAGCTTCGAGAGCTCGGTTATGAGCCGCTCTACAGGCCGCGCGTAGGTCGCCAAAGAACCCTAGAGCCCCGGGATGTTCAGGCCGAGGTCCCCGAGGCCGCCGGTAATGCCGCCCATCTTCTTGTTCGCGAGCTCCTGGGAGCTGGCCATCGCCTCGTTGACCGCGGCGATCACCAGATCCTGCAACCCCTCGACGTCCTCGGGGTCGACGACGTCAGGGTCTATCTCGATGGAGACGAGCTCCATACTGCCGGTCATCGTCGCCTTTACCGCTCCGCCGCCCGCGCTAGCCGTGACGGTCTCCTTCGCGAGCTCCTCCTGGGCCTGCTGCATCTGCTGCTGCATCTGCTGGACCTGTTGCATCATCTT
>JADDPV010000146.1 GCA_016781705.1 Rubrobacter sp. | reverse complement strand
CCCTCTCAAACTGCTCCGGAACCACGTGTAGTATCCCTCCCTCGGTATCCAGTTACGCCGTGGGCTTCCTTACCAGGCTACCCGGCGTCAAGTGCGTCGTACCCCCGCACGAAACCCCGGTTCCGAGGTTCCGCCGCTCCCGCACCTAAAACCGTATCGCCTCCCTCGCGCATGGTGGTGTCTTGCCTGTATACTCCTATAATACAAATGAGCGGAAGCCGGGCAAGACCCCGAGAGAAACACGGAAGCCCGAAAACCCCAAGCCTCAACCAACAAGCAGACCAGAGAAGAAGACATAAGACCGGAAACCGGAAAAAGAACGAGTACCGCAGACCGCTAGGGAACGATTCAGGAAGAGAAGCGTCGACAATGTGGGACAGAGACCCGCAAGCGAAGTACAACAGCAAAGAAGGAAAAGCAAAGAGGTCGAAACCATTTACCTGTATTATGTATCTTTACCCTGCCGCCTCCCTTTCAAGGCTGCAAAGAAAGAACCGGTTCTCCGGCTCGGGGGATCCCAGGTAAACGTAGAGGTCGCCTTCAAAGGAGAGGTAGTAGCGGTTCTCCTCGGCGTCCACGATGGGGGCGCTGGCGGCGACGAAGCGACTGTACTGGTCGTAGGGGAGGGCCTCGAGGTCGGCTATGGTCTTCGCGAACTCGCCGGCTTCCAGGCGCTGTTTGAGGGCGCGGCGGACGTGCTCCTCGTCGGGAGGGGCAGCTTCGTGGATAGAGGAGATCTCGGGCTCTTGGGGGGCGGCTTCGTCCGGTAGGGTTACGGGCCAGGCGTTCTCGATGTACCTGATGAGCCAGCCGGCGGGGTTGGTGACGCCGGTCTGGTGGGGTAGGGCGTCGAGGTAGCGGCGGCAGTGCCCGGCCCCGTTCTCCGAGACGAGCTTCTCGGCCTTCTGTGCGGCGACACCGTGGCGCACCAGGGCATCGGCGGCGCCACGCTCGCGGGAGGAGAGCGAGACCTGGGGCCGCTCGCGGGCCTCGACGAAGCCGCGCGAGATCCGGAAGCAGATTACCTGGTCCTCGCCCCGCTGCTCGTAGTCGGCCCTCTCGAGGAACCCCCGCCGCTTCAACTCCTTGAGACCAGGTTCGACCTTCTCCCGGATCTTTGAGTCGTAGCGGTAGCTCTCGGGCATCGGGATGAGCTGCCGCAGCTGCTGAACGCCCACCGTCCAGGAGAGCTTGCCGCGGCGCTTGGCGTCGACGAGCTGATAGAGGCTCTTCGCCATGGGGCTCTTCAGTGAGAAGAAGAAGTCGGTGTCGAGCATTTTGAGGTACCCGGAGTTGTACGAACGGACCAGGATCTCGTGGAACTTCAAGACGTGACGCTCCGTCGACCGGCCCTGGCCCTGTTTGGTGCTGGCGAAGTGGACGCTCCAGGGGGTGAAGCGGTGGGTGCGGAACTGCTCTGTTTCGTTGTCGTAGAAGGCGTTTTGGGCGTAGATGACGCAGTCTGCGACACGATCCAGAGATTCCCGGACCTTCTCGTAGTTGTTGCCCCCGCGGTTCTTGCCCAGAACTTTGAGGAGTTCGTAGAGGCTGAAGCTCACCACCCCGTCGGGCGGCAGGCCACCCGCCCGGTGCACCAGCTTCATGATCGCGACGTGGACGTCCCTGTCCATCGGACCGGGTATCCCGTACTCGCGCCCACCGACCACCTTGACGTACTGCTCGATGCGCTGACCGTCGGGGGTGCGGATCACATTAGTAGCCTCGAGGCTCTCCTCGGAACGGCCGCGCGCCTTATAGAGAAAGAGCGGTATCAGCTCGAGGTTGATCTCGACGTTGATAATAGGACTCTTCTCAAGCTCGAAAAGCTTGAGGTCCTCCACCTCCGCCGCCGTGCTTCTCTTCTCCTGCTTTCGAGCGCTCCCCATGCTCTCCCTTCACGTCCTCCCCGGGAAGCCTCCGCTTGATCCCTTACCGGAAGCTAAGACCTCTCTTTTTCCTTAGAAACACAGTAAACATTTAACACAAACAAATACAGGACGCTCACCGTCTTTGCCGCGAAAAAATCGCACGTTTGCAGCAAAAATTGCCACCTAATTTCCCGGAGAGGACGATAGCTTTTCCCATACAGGACGATATACCTTCCCGGACGAGACGATATACCTTCCCCCGGAGGACGACGTTAGTTCCCGGGCGGGACGACAAGGCTTCCCCGCCAAGACGGGATAAGTTCCCGGGCAAGACGATAGGGGAGAGCCTCCATCTTTCCCGGACAGGACGATATCTCTTCCCGTGCGGGACGATATGCGCCGAGCGCTCTGGCTTCGGCGGCGCTTTGATTGCTCCAGAAGTAGCAGTATGGTGCAAGAGCGCTTCCGGGGCAGGACGATATATGATCATTTTGCGGGCCGCAGGCGGGTTTTTCTTCCCGACAGGGACGATATGGGTCGCCCCATTGATCGACCTCTTCCCAGAGAGGACGATATAGGCAACTTTGGCAGCCCCTATTTCCCAGAGAGGACGATATTGGTAGGCGACCGTAGCCTTCGACGAACCATCCGAACCATCCTAAGGTACTCCACGTTTTTTCGCAGCAAAACTTCGCGCCCGCTGGCGCCGCGGAATTTTCTAGGACAAAATATGTGGTAAGGTCTTGAGAGGTCCCCCTCTAGCTAGGAGCCTGAGTTGTTCGGAAGCTTCTACGTCAAAACACGCGATAAGGTCGAGGGAGCCAGGGACGTCTGCGAGACGGTATGGCACGACTGGCCCATAATGGCGCTCGGTCTCGTAGTGCGGACCAGGGGCTCCGTCCCGGAAGATTTCCCCGAGGTTCGCGAGTACGAGGATCGGGAGACGAAACGGTTACGCCGCGAGTACCTGCGACGTCGCTGGCGGGACGGTAAGCCTCAGGCCGTGAGGTGGTACGAGCGTAGGCTTGCGGACCTTGTAGCCGAGCTTACGCGGCGAAGAGAGGAACTGTCTCGAGAGGAGCTCGTCCGAAGCATGAACAGACACAAAGACGACGAGAACCTCCTGTTCGTAGTCGAGGATCGCCGCCACGACCGCGGCGACTGACCGAATGTTCCGGAGGATGGGTCGCGTTGCTGCTCTGATCACGACGGTCCTCCGCTGGCTTGCCCCCTTCGCTTTGGTGGGCGCAGCTTCGCAGTTAGCGCAAGTCCTGCGCTCCCAACGGCTCATTCCGGACCTTTCCCAGGAGGTGCCCGACGGGTCGCGCGGTGCCCACGCGCCGCCTCGTGGGGTATCCGTTGTGGTCCCGGCCCGCGACGAGGCGCCGGCCCTCCGGCGTGCGCTTCCCACCCTACTGGCGCAAGACCATCCCTCGATGCAGTTGATAGTCGTCAACGACCGTTCCAAGGACGCCACCCAGAAGACGGCGGAGGCCCTCATGGGCGAACCCTCGTCCGGGCACGGCCAGGACGCGCCCGCGCTTGAGGTTCACACGATAGACCGGTTGCCGGAGGGTTGGATCGGCAAGTCCTACGCGCTTTGTGAGGGGGCACGCCGGGCGACCGGCGAGTGGCTGCTATTCACAGACGCGGACGTCTGCTTTGACCCCACGGCCGTGCGACGCGCCGTCGAGTACGCCGAGAGGGAGCGCCTAGACCACCTCACCCTGGTCCCCAAGCTGGACCTCGACGGCTACTTGTTGAGGGGCGCGGCAGCCTTCTTCTACCTGGGGTACATGATCACCCTGGGCATGTATAGGGCGAACCTTCCCGCCTCGCGGTCGGGAACGAGCATAGGGGCGTTCAACCTCCTGCGCCGCAGCGCCTACCGATCCATAGGCACCTACTCCGCGCTGAGGCTCTCGCCGGCGGACGATTACACCCTCGGAAAGGCCGTGAAGAGTGCCGACCTGAACCAACGCCTGCTGACGGGCGTCGGCGCCGCCCGGGGGCATCCGCTTATCCGCCTGCGCTGGTACGACTCCCTCGGGGAATTCTTCCGCGGGATCGAGAAAAACGTGCTGCCGATCTGCGGCTATAGTCCCTTCAAGGTCTTCGCCATCGTGCTGTCGGTGCAGCTCACCGGAGTCCTGCCCTTCCTCGCCCCCCTGTCGCCGTCCGTCCGCAGCAGCCGGCCGGCGCTCGGCGCGTATGTCCTGGCCTGCGCCCTGAACCTCGCCTCCTTCGCGCGGTTCAGCCGCCACCAACGCCACCCTAACCCTCTTCTATTGAGCGCGGGCTACCCCATCCACGTCTGCGTCTCCTGCTACGCGCTCCTGCGGGCGGTCGCGGTGGTTCTCCGCGACGGTGGCATCACCTGGCGCGAGACCTTCTACCCGCTCGGCACCTTGCGGGCGGCCGAGGCCGTCCGCAGCCGGGAGGAGGCCGGAGGACGGCCATGAGCGAGCTCACCTTCGGCAAACGGCTGGCGCTCTTCTTGGACAGGTACCGCAAGCCCGACGGGTCCAACTGGACTCCCAAGGAAATAGAGGCCGCCACCAACGGCTTCGTGACGGCTTCCTACCTTTCGAACCTGAAGGCCGACAGGATACGCCAGCCCGGTTACGATAGGCTGAAATCCATAGCCACCGCGATGCGGTTCCCGCCCGCCCTCTGGTACGAACCTTCGGAAAGTTGGGAAGAGGCGGAACACCGCCACCGGCGCCGTCAGCCCTCCCTGGCTCGGGCGTTGACCGTACTTATGCAGACCTCTCTAAACGACCGGACCGGCAAACCGTTCACGGCCGAGGACGTGGCGCGCCTGAGCGGCGGCCGGCTTACCCCCGATCAGGTCCGCGGGCTACAGACCGGCGAACTCACGGACCCCGCCATGTCGCAGCTGGTGGCCCTCTCCGAGGTTTTCGGGGTCGAGCCCGGTTTCTGGTACAGCCCCTCGAAGGACCTGATGACCCTGGATGGCGAGACCTTCAATGCCTTGCGAAACGAGAAGACGCACCTCATCCTGAGCAAGATCCATGGCCGTCCCGACGCCGAGAAGGATATGATCCTGCGGACCATAGAGCACCTGGATACCATGCGCGACCTCTACTCCGCGGCCGACACCTCGGAGGAGCGATGACCCGTCGATCTCCGCTGCGAAGGTTCTTGCGCCCGTGGTGCAACCCGGTGGATCTCACGTTCGATCAGTTCGTCTACGAGCTGGCCCTACTGCGCCTCAAGGGCACCCACTTCACGGCGGCGGACTACGCCCACGCTCTCGCGAAGCGCCTGGGCACCCCGGTGCGCCTGCAAACCCTCACCAGCTACGTGAGCCTCGCCCCCGACTCCTTGGAGGCGCGCGCCGTCCGGCGCGACCTCGCCATCTCCGGGCACATGGGCGTGACGGTAATGACGCACGACGAGGGGGCGGGCACGGTCTCTTACCTGATCCTCTACCTCGACGACCTGGATTGGTGGCTGCGAGAGCACACCCTGTTCCACGAGCTGGGCCACGTCGCCGCCGGCCACCATCGGGCCATGCCGTCCGTGCCGCGGAACGTTCGGCCGCTCGTCTCGAGGATAGCCGAGCGCCCCCCCGTTTCGGATCTCCGCTTGCAAGAGGACGAGGCCGACCTGAGGGCGAACTACTCCCTCTTGGCAGGCAGCCTCGGCGAGCTCTCCACCCGCAAGCGATCCCTCGCCCTACTTTCGTGAGCGACGCGCTGAAGTACCAGTACGAGATCGCCGCCTTCGCGCTCCTGTGTCTCACGCTGCTGGTCGCACACCACCTAAGGCGCCCCGGCGTCCATCCGCGAACCGCCCGCGGGTGCGTACTCCTGGCCCTCGGCGTGGCCGCCCTCTACCCGGCGCAGTTCCTCGTGGAAGACTCTTCCTTGAAACTCCAGACGATCTACAGGGTGGTGATGAACGTCCCGGTCGTCGGCATCGTCGTTTTCATGTGCTACATAGTAGCGACGACCCTGGCGAGGACCAGCCCCCGCTTGCGCGCGGTCCTGCTCTCGTCCGCCGTGGTGCTCCCGCTAGCCTGGCTCTTCGCGTTCTTCGTGGGACTCAGATGGCCCCTCCCGGCCCTCCAAGAGGCCACGGTCCCGACCACGGGCGTGATGCCGGCCCACTTCCTCCTTTACAAAATATATCTCCCTCCCATGGCCTTCTACGAGGTCGCGTGCGCCTGGGTGTTCGCCCGAGAAGTTGCCGCCCTGCGCCGCGCGCTGCTTCCCACCAGGCATCTCCTCCAGAACCTCGCCTTGTTCGCACTCGGCTGCGTCTTGGCCCTGGAGTTCTTGAACTCCTACGCCACGGCCATCGTGCGCGTCACGGCCGGCGCCGCGCGCGCCGATCTTATACGCATCGGCCTGACGGCGGAGGTCGTGCTGTACGTCTCCGCCGGCCTCCTGTTGCTGGCCGCCTTCTGTCTTTACGCTCAGCAGCCCAACTTCGATCGTCTGTTCAACCTCTCGTCTTTGTGGGTCGACCTCAGGCGGCGCCTGGAAGCGGAGATCTGGCGCACCTGTACGTCGGGCATGCATGCCTCCCAAGAGCACTGCCTGCGCGCCTTGAGCCGGACGCCGTCCTCACCCGTGCTCTTCCCCAAAACAGGAGACCTGGACAAAGCCGTCTACTGCCTCCGACTAGCCCTCACTCTCGCCCGCAAACCGGAGGCCAGGGCTTCGGCGTTCCACCTCCTGCGCCTCCAAAACGAAATCCTGAAACTCGTCGGGGACTCCAAGCACGTCGCTTCCGGCCCCCCCTTCGGCGTCAACTATGACCTACGCGCCGACCTTCTTCACCACACAGTTCGTCCCGCAATAGACATTTCGGACCCGAAGACCGTGCCCAATCTGGTCGCGGCCGACCTCTGGCAACAGGTTTCCGCCGTCGCCTTTGCCGACGCCGCCGCCCAGGCGGGCCTTATTTCGCACGAGCGGGCCCGTTTGCTGACCAGGCGATCGGTATCCGGGACCGCCCTCCGGTCCTACCATTCGTTCCGGGAGTATCTCCTCAGCGACGCCCCCACCCGCCTCGCCTGATCCCCGGCGTCGCCCCTGGCGTCGCGCGCCTGCAAAGGTTTTTATTGACAGTAAATTCGTGCTTTGATAACGTCCATAATTGACTGTTACTATATTAAGGGGGATAAGGGCGATTGGCTATACCGCGAGCTATCAAACAGTTTTCTGGTCCGGAGGTACTCCATTTCGCGCGTCGTCTGGGCACCCTACCGACTCCCAACCCTGCCAAGCGAGAACCGGACGCTTTCCTAGTCCACAAAATAGCCCTTA
>JADDPV010000118.1 GCA_016781705.1 Rubrobacter sp. | reverse complement strand
TAGCCGGACTCTAACGAGATCTCGGTGATGTCCGCGTAGTGCAAGGGGTGGCCGACCTCTTCGAGCACGAGGCGGGCGGCGGCCTTGAAGTCCAGGGCTCCGGCCAGGGCCTCCCCCTACACCGTCGGGAGGACTTCCGAGGGTACCTGGGGGTACGCGCCGATCACGCTCACGTACGGGCAATGCTCCTCCAACGCGAGAAGCGCCCGCCTCACCCGCTCCTCGTCGGGGTGCCCCTCGAAGTCCGCGAAGAACACGTAGGTCCACGCCCGGCGCCTGGACGGGCGGCTCTCGATGCGGGTCAGGTTGATGCCCTCGTCCGCGAACGCCGAGAGCGCGTCCTTCAACACCCCGGGGCGGTCCTTGACCGAGAACACCACGCTCGTCTTGTCCCTGCCCGTGCGCCCCGCCCACGAGCGTCCCAGCACGATAAAACGCGTCGCGTTCGTCCGGGCGTCCTGGATGTCGCGCGCCAGGACCGAGAGCCCGAAAGCCTCCGCCGCCAGAGTGCTCCCGACCGCGGCCACGCCCGGCTCCTCCGCCGCGCGTCTCGCGGCCTCCCCCGTAGACTCGACCTCCTCCAGAGCGGCTCGGGGCAGCTCTTGGCGGAGCCAGGTCGCCGCCTGGGCCAGGCCCATCGGGTGCGAGTAGACCGTCTCTATGCCGTCCAGGGTCTCCTCGTTAGAGAGCAGGTTCTGAGAGATCGGGAGGTACACCTCGCCGCAGATCTTCAGGGGGCTCGCCATCAGCTCGTCCAGGGTGTGCGTGACCGCGCCCTCCATCGAGTTTTCCACCGCCACGACCCCGTGCTGGGCCTCGCCGCGCTCGACCCGGGCGAAGACCTCCGATACCGTCGCCTGCGGCTCCAGCTCCACGCTCGCCCCGAACGAGCGCCGCGCCGCCTCGTGGGTAAAGGTGGACTCGGGCCCCAGGAAGGCCACCTTCAGCCGCGCCTCCAGCGATATAGAGGCGGAGATGATCTCACGGAACACCGCCTCCAGACCCCTCTTTGGGAAGTCTCCCCGGCTCAGACGGCTGACGCGGTCGAGGACGTTGCGTTCCCTGGCCGGGGCGTAAGCGTCGAGGCCCTCCCTCATCTTTATCTCGCCGACCCCGCGCGCCAGTCGCGCCCGCTCGTCGAGGAGGCGTACGATCTGCGCGTCCACCGCGTCTATCCCAGCCCGCAAGTCTTCCATCTCTCCCAACACGCCCGGCTTACCCTCCTCAGCGAACACGGGGATCCCCCCAAGAACAGAACTTCTCTTCCATCTCGAACACCAGCATGCTCCTATCGGCCTCCCTCGGAAACGACTCCCGCCGCGCGGTCTTTGGGGAATACGGAGAAGCGTGGCCTCGCGTGAAGGCACGCGGGTACGCTCCCCCTAGATAAATCGCCGGGCCGGTAGGAGAGCGCCCTCGCTCCGCGCTGCGGAGGCTGATGTCGCTCTGGCGTCCATATCTAGGCGACAAGCTACCAGAACGCCTCGCCATCTGTCAAAAAGCTCCATCTCTAGAACAGGATCAGGGCAACTGCGACTACGGCGGCGAGCGCGAAGCGGTAGTAGGCGAAGGCGCGTAAAGAGTGGTCGGCGATGAAGCGGATGAAGAAGCGGATCGCCAGATACCCGACGACCACCGAGGAGACGAAGCCGATGCCGAAGAGAAGCGTGTCGTACGCGCTCATGCCCTCCGCGAGGACCTCGACGAGTTGCAAGCTCCCGGCGCCAGCTATGATCGGGACGCTCATCAAGAACGAGAACCGGGCCGCCTCCTCCCTTCTCAAGCCCAGAAAGAGCCCGAGCGTAATCGTCGCCCCCGAGCGCGACACCCCCGGCACGAGCGCCGCCGCCTGGGCGAGCCCGATCCCGGCCGCCTCCCAGAAGGTCAGCTTAGACGCCCGCCGGGTGTGCTTCCCGACCACCTCCCCCACGATAAACAGCGCCCCGACCAGGACCAGGTTGAAGACCACCACCCACGGCGAGCGCACCGCCGTCTCGAAGAAGTCCTCGAGGAGGAACCCGATCAGGGCCGCCGGTACCGTGGAGACCAGGACCAGATACGCGAGCCTCTCGTCCGGGTTCTCCGAGAGGCCCCGGCGCCTCAACGAGCGCAGGAACGCGAACGCCATGCGGGTGAGGTCGCGCCAGAAATAGATCACCACGGCGACCAGGGTCCCCAGGTGCAGCGCCACGTCGAAGGGGAGCCCGAAACGCTCCGGGTCCAGCTCCAGAAAGTATTGCCCGAGCAGCAAATGCCCCGAACTCGATACGGGCAAGAACTCCGTGAGCCCCTGCACGATCCCGAGAAAAATCGCCTCGATTAACTCCAGCACGCCTGAAAGCTTATCAGCTTGTCAGCCAGTGGTGCACGAGGGCCGGGAGGGTCGTTGTTCCTCTCGACTCTCCGCGCGGTGCAACCTGCGGCTAAGCCCCGCTCAGCCTCGCCAGAGCGTCCTGGTCCTTGAGGGTGATGCGGCCGGCCTCTATCTCGAGTACGCCCCGGTTCCTCATGTCGTTGAGAACCTTCGTGACGGACTCGCGAGTGGAGGCGACCATCGCCGCGAGATCCTGGTGAGTGAGGCGGAGGCCTATGGTGACGGACCCGCCGCCATCATTCTCGCCGAACTTCTGGACAAGGATGGGCAGGAGGTTCGCCAGACGCGCCTCGGTCTCGCGGGGGAGCAGGCACTGCACTAACTCCTCGTATTGCACCAGCCTCAGCTCCAGGAGCGTCATCATCTTCAAGGCGGCCTGCGGCTCACGGCGGATCGCACGCTCCATGAAGATCTTGGGCACCTTCGTGACCCTGCACTCGGTGACGGCCTCGGCGTAGGCGCGCTGGCGGGCCTCGCCGGCGAACGCCAAGTGCCCAAAGATGTCCCAGGGCTTCAAGAGGCGCAGCGTAGCTTCTTTGCTCCCCGAATAGGGCCGGAAGAGCTTGACGACGCCGGAGAGTAAGACGTACAGCGCGTCGCCATACTCGCCCTCACGATAGATGGCGTCGCCGGGCGCGTAGTTGCGATCCGCAGAGGCCACGCCCATGCCACGCAGTATCTCCAGCAGCCCCCGGCACTCCTCCTCTTGGACCTCACCGTACTCGCTCCACGCCGGACCCGCTGCGTTCAAAACCGGCCCCCACGATCGTAGCCGTTACAAACACGTACATTATATACCTTACGCCCGAGCTCACCGAAGCCCCCAGCGTAGCTTGCTGTAGAATGCTGGGGCAGATAAGGGCCGCAACGAGGGAGACGGGAACTTGGAGCGCATATCCCTGATAATTCTGGTGGCCGTGATGATCATGCTCTTCGCGGTCGTGTTCGCGGTGCTCGGGAGGGGAGAGTACCAACCGCCCGCGTCCGAAGGCGAGGCACGGGGGGCCATCCCCAGCGTCGCGCTGTAGCATCGCCCGGCAGTTGAGAACGCCTGGGCCGGCTTTCAGGACACGGGCTCGTCTATGGGCCTGCCGCGTTCGACGGCGACCTCGTAGGCGCTCATCCGAGGATGTCCCCGCAACAGGTCGCCGCCCCCGCCCCGGCCGTGGGCCTTCTTGAACTCGTCGCTCGCGACCCACGCATCGAAGGCTTCCCGGCTCTCCCAGCGCGTGACGACGAGTACCTCCTCGGCTCCCTCCGAGCGCAGGACCTCCATCGAGACGAAGCCCGGAAAGCCCTGGACGCTGCCGCGGCTTTCGGCGAAACGTTCGACGATCTCGTCCGCCGCCCCCTCCTTGACGGGGAGGCTGTTGAAGATGGCAATCATCCGACCACAAGCCCTTTCTCTGTCCACGACGCGCCTCGCCGTCCTTTCGAGGACGCGCTAGATCACTCCCTGCACTTCCTCCAAGTATAGACTACCCGCCGGTAACGCCACTTCTGGGGAACTTCTGGCGGAAAACCGACCAACGTCGGACCAAGGAAACTTTTGGCCGGTTTGCTGCGTATACTCCTACGCCCATACAAATACCGGATGTTTGGAGAGCACCGAGACAAGGTAGAATCAAGAGTAGTTTTTGAAACGAGTTTGCGTACCAGGGTGGGCGCCGTCACACCTTTCGGGAGGGCGATTTGGCAACAGAGATAACAAAGAGGCCCGAGGGCAAGGGGGTCGAGCGGGCGACGGAGACGCCGGAGCTTCTGGCGAAGTACCTGGCGCACATAGGCCAGGGAGATTTGCTTACGCACGCCGAGGAGATAGACCTCTCCAAGCGCGCCGAGCAGGGCGACCGGAGGGCGAGGCGGCGGCTCATCGAGAAGAACCTCAGGCTCGTGGTGAGCGTAGCCAAGAAGTATCGCGGCTACGGGCTGCCCTTCGAGGACCTCATCCAGGAGGGGAACATAGGCCTGATGAAGGCGGTGGAGAAGTTCGACCCCGACCGCGGCTACAGGTTCTCGACGTACGCCACGTGGTGGATAAGGCAGGCCGTGCAGCGCGCCGTCGCCGACAAGGGACGCACCATACGCGTCCCGGTACACATGACCGAGAAGATCCGCAAGGTCTCCCGCGCCTACAACGAGCTCTCAGCGGAGTTCGAGCGTGAGCCGGCCGTAGAGGAGGTCGCGGGGAGGCTGGGGTGGACCCTGGACGAAGTCACGCTGACGATGGGCGCGATGCCGGACGCCACGAGCCTCGACCAGCCGATCTCCTCGGACGAGACGTCCTCGCAGCTCGGGGACTTCGTCGAGGACGAGCGGGCGTCGGACACACCGGGCGAAGTGATGCGCGAGATGGAGACTTCGCAACTCAAGGAGGCCATAGAGCGTCTCCCCGAGCGAGCGCGCTACGTGCTCGTCAGGCGCTACGGCCTCGACAACCGGGACCCGGCGACGTTGGCCGAACTCGGCGACGAGCTGGAGATCTCACGCGAGCGTGTCCGCCAGCTGCAGCGCGAAGCCGAGCGCATCCTCAAGGCCGGCGAGTACGGTCGCGCCCTGCGCGACGCCGTCGCCTAGATCGTCTTGCGCAAGGATCAGTCCTTCCAGCCAGATTTTGGAGGTGTCAAGATTTCCGCCGGAGGGATCTAACTTGTCGACGAGGGCTGTTCCGGCGCGATCGATCGCCTTTCGTGGACACCGCTTTAGGCCTAGTAGGCTGAAGGCTCAACCGGGAGCCGACCCGAGCACTGAAGAGGAGGGTCGATCCTCAGGGTCCGGCCTCTTCCCTGCCCCTCGAGCCGCTTGAAGGGGTGGTCGCAGGCGGTTTTCTGGGCATCGGGGGCAGCGTTCGCGCTGCACGCTGCCGCGGCCGGAGCCGGCTGGCTCCTCCCCCTGGACCTGTCTTTGTTGCGGGCGACGCGGACGCTCGCATCGGGGAGCCTCGACCGGACGGGCGCGTTCCTCTCGACGCTCGGGAGTCTCGAAGTCTCGACGGCACTCTTCGGGCTGCTGGTCGTGGCGGTATCCCTGCGTGGCGACCGGCGGCTGGCGGCGCGGCTGGTCGTCGCGTTCCTGGTGGTAGCGCTGGTGGAGGTCTCGATGAAGCTCCTTCTGCCGGTCCCCCCGATCCCGGCTGGGGCCGTGCGCGAGACAGACTTCGTGCCGCTCCTCGACGCCGGTTTTTTGTACCCCTACCCGAGCGGACACGCGATGAGGACCACGATGCTGCTCGGCGCTCTATGTCTCCTGGGGCGCGGTGGGCTCCTCTTGTGGACCATCTCGGCGGTCCTGTTGCTTGGGATGTATGCGAGTCGGGTGTACCTAGGGGTACACTGGGCCTCCGACGTCGTGGGCGGGGCGTTGCTCGGGCTCGCCGGGCTCGCGTGGGCTTGGAAGGGGAGGAGGTCGTCGAAGTGGAGGTAACGGTCGTCGGCAGCGGCACGGTCGTCCCGCGGCTTGCGCGCCGCCAGAGCTGCGTCGTCGTGAGGGCCGGCGGCGAGACGCTCGTTTTCGACCTCGGCTCGGGCGCCGTGCGCGGGATGGTTCGCGCCGGCCTCGACCCCTTCTCCGTAGACAGGATCTTCTTCACCCACTTCCACCCCGACCACACAGTAGACGTCGTCCCCCTTATGTTCGGCATGAAGTACGGTGCCGACGAGGAGCGCGAGAAGCCGCTCTCCCTCAGCGGCCCCGAGCCGTTCTGCTGGTTCTTTGACCGCGTAACCGACGCCTGGGGCGAGTGGATGATCGGTGACTACCCAACGAAGGTAACGGAGCTTCCCCACCGATGCCCCTCCCCCATCGAGCTCCCCGGCGGGCACCGCCTCTCGTGGGCGCCCGCCGAGCACCGGCCCGAGAGCATCGCTTACCGACTACAGGAAGGCGAGAACGGAGCCCCCCTCGTCTACACCGGCGACACGGAGTACTCCGCTTCCATCGTCGAGCTGGCGCGGGGGGCGCACACCCTCCTCGTAGAATGCTCCTTCCCGGACGAGATGGAAGTGCCCGGCCACCTGACCCCGAGCGGGGTCGCGAGGTCCGCCCGAGAGGCGGGCGTCGGGCAAGTCGTCCTGACCCACATCTACCCGCAGGCGGACGAGATGGATCTTGCGCGGGAGGTTGGGCGTGGCTTCGACGGCGAGGTGCTAGTCGCCGAGGACGGCTTGGAGTTTAGCGTTTAGCCTTCAGCAAGTGAAAAGCCCGATTCAGGGCGACGATTTCGCATCCGCGTATCGCATCCGCGCGAAAGGACCGTGGGCAAGAAACTAAAGCTGACCGCTGATCGCTGACCGCTGACAGCTCGCGCAGCGTCCGTGCAGCGTGATCTCGTGCCAGTCCGTGACGAAACCCGTCTCCCGCTCGACCTGCAACGCCAGGTACTCCATGAGTTCCTCGTTGAACTCGATGACCGCGCCGCACTCCCGGCAGCGCGCGTGGTGGTGTACCCGCTCGGTCGCCAACTCGTACCGGGAGTACCCCTCCCCGAAGTCTTCCTTGCGCACGACCCCCAACTCGTGCAACAAATCCAGCGTCCGGTACACCGTCGAGAGCCCTATCTCGGGGTTCGCGCCCCTGACTCGCTCGTAGAGCTCCTCCGCCGAGAGGTGCCTCGCGCCCTCCAGCTCCCGCCCGATCACGCGCCGCTGGTTGGTCAGCCTGTACCCCCGGCCCCTCAGCAATTGCTCAAGCTCGCTCACGTGCAGAGTTTAGTCTCCCGAGGTGCCAAGATCAAGAATCACTCTTATTAAAGACAGGATTTAAGAAGAAGAATTAAGAAGAAGAAATAACCG
>JADDPV010000023.1 GCA_016781705.1 Rubrobacter sp. | reverse complement strand
ATGCAGATAGTGGGGTAGCACGGTCTCTTGATTTCGAGGCTGTCGCGGAAGGAGAGGAGTAAGGATGGAGAGAACCGGGCGTGCGGAGGCCAGGAAGGCCGTCACGGCGGGGGCGATAGGGAACTTCGTCGAGTGGTACGATTTTGCGGTCTACGGTTTCTTCGCCGCCGCAATAGGCGCTCAGTTTTTCCCTTCGGACGATCCGGTGGCGTCGCTGTTGGCGTCGTTTGCTGTGTTCGCCGTGGCGTTTTTCATGCGTCCGCTTGGGGCGTTGGTGTTCGGTCATTACGGGGACCGGCTAGGTCGCCGAGGCGCGCTGGCGACAGCCGTCATAATGATGGGCATCGCCACCATGTTGATTGGTGTATTGCCGGGGTACGGGCAGATCGGTGTCTTGGCACCGATCTTGCTGGTCTTCGCGCGTCTGTTGCAGGGTTTCTCTGCCGGCGGGGAGTGGGGTGGGGCGGCCTCCTTCATGGTGGAGTACGCGCCCTCGGGCAGCAGGGGGCTTTACGGTAGCTGGCAGCAGTTCAGCATAGTGGCTGGCCTCTTGATGGGCTCGGGAATGGGCGCACTGCTTGGTCTCATCCTGTCGGAGGGAGCACTCAACGCCTGGGGCTGGAGGATACCCTTTATATTCGGCGCGGTGCTCGGTGTGGTCGGGCTGTACCTGAGGCTGCGGCTCGAAGACACGCCCGAGTTCAGGAAGATAGAGGCCAAGCAGGAGGTGGAGAGTGCCCCCGTAAAGCAGTCCTTCACCGCGCACCGTGGGGCCGCGCTCACGGCGATAGGGTTCACTATGGCTTGGACGGTCTCCTACTACATCCTGCTGACGTACATGCCGACCTACGTCTCTTCGACCTTGGGGCTCCCGCTCTCGCAGGCATTGATCGCCAACGCCGTAGGGCTCGTGGTGCTCATGGTCCTGATTCCGTTTACGGGGATGCTTTCGGACCGCATCGGACGCAAGCCCCTTTTGATCGGCTTTTCTGCCCTTATCGCTGTGCTGACGTACCCGCTCTTCTTGCTGATCGGAACCAAGGTACTCGCGCTGATCATCTTGGGCCAGGTGTTGTTCGGGGTCATTATCTCCCTGTTCTCCGGCCCCGGACCGGCCGCGCTCGTCGAGATGTTCCCGACGAACGTGCGCTACAGCGCCCTGGGCGTCAGTTACAACCTGGCCGTGGCTCTCTTTGGAGGAACAGCCCCATTCATAGCCACGTTTCTCATCTCCAGAACGGGTAGCAACCTCTCCCCAACCTTCTACCTGATCGCCGCAGCCGTAGTCACGCTCATCGTCGTCTCCAGGATAAAAGAGACCCACCGTGAGCCTCTGCGAGAGACCTGAAGGCGTAAGGCCATGATCGAACCGGAGCTTGCAGCAAGGGTTGCGGTAGTCACCGGCGCAGCGAGCGGCATAGGGCGCAGCGTCGCGCAGAACATGGTAGGGGCCGGGGCAAGGGTCGTCGGGGTAGATCGAAACTCGGAAGGCGTCCGAGAAGCGTGCTCTCGACTTGATGGGGAGGCGCTGGCTTTGGGGATAGACCTGACCGAGGACGACGCCCCCTCGAGAATCGTCGAAGCCGCGGTCGAGAGGTTCGGGTCCGTCGATGTGCTCGTCAACTGCGCCGGGATCTTCCCGTCCACCCCTGCTCTCGAGATTTCTCGCAACGAGTGGGAGCGCGTCTTCGGCGTAAACCTGCGCGCGCCGTTCCTGTGCTCTCAGGAGATGGCCCGATGGGCAGTAAGCAACGGACGTGCGGGTAGCATCGTAAACGTCGCGTCGTCCGCGGGGGTCGTGGCCCGACCCGGGGTGGCTCACTATTGCGCTTCGAAAGCGGCCCTCATCATGCTGACCAAGGCCCTCGCCGTTGAGTGGGCGGAGCACGGCATACGCGTGAACGCTGTCGCCCCGGGGCTCGTGGAGACACCGGGAGTGGCAGAGTTGACCTCGACGGAGCAAGGCCGGGAAGAGCACCACCGCAAGATCGCCCGCATACCGCTGGCACGCCCCGGTGAGCCGCGCGAGATCGCCGAAGCGGTTCTCTATCTGACCTCGGCATCGTATGTCACGGGAGAGACGCTTTTCGTGGACGGCGGCTACTCCGCAGGACGCACACTTCGCGACTAGGATGCTCCTGACGGCGCACCGGAAAGGAGAATTCAACCGTTGGACCCGCTAGTGAAGTTCTTCCGCGAGCACCAGGACCGCATGCTCGATGACCTCCGCGCCTTCGTGGAGTGGGAGACTCCCTCTACAGACAAAGACCTGTTGGACGGTTTCTCGCGCTTCCTTGCGGACTACGCCGTCCCCGCGGCGGGCGGACGGGCCGAGATAGTACCCGCCGCTGGTTCCGGCGATCACGTCCTGGTCCGGTGGGGGGAGGAAGACGGCACCCCGCCGCTAATGCTCCTCGGTCACTACGATACGGTATGGCCCGCAGGCACCTTAAAAGTGATGCCGTTCGGTGTGGAGGGCGGCGTGGCGACAGGACCCGGCATATTCGATATGAAGTGCGGCCTCGTGCAAGGTTTCTGGGCCGTGAGGGCCCTTCGCGAAGTCCTCGGGGTGGACCGGCCGCTCACCTTCCTCTGTAACTCGGACGAAGAGATCGGCAGCCCCGACTCGCGCGCCCTTATCGAGCGCGAGGCTCTCCGGGCCGCCACCGTGCTCGTCCTCGAGCCCAGCCTTGGCGGCGCGCTCAAGACCGCCCGCAAGGGCGTGGGGCGCTACAAAATCCGGGTCGCCGGGCGCCCGTCCCACGCGGGCCTTGACCCCGAGGGAGGCATCAGCGCCGTAGAGGAGATGGCGCGTCTGATCCTGGAGCTCCAGGGCTATACGAACGCGGAAACGGGGACGACGGTCAACGTCGGCGTGGTAAGCGGCGGCACGCGCTACAACGTGATCGCCGCCGAGGCCTCGGCCGAGGTGGACGTCCGTACCGTAGCTCGGCCGGAGGCGGACCGCATGGACGAGGTCATCTCCGACCTACAAGCTCACCACCCGAAAGCGAAGGTCGAGGTCGAAGGGGGGATGATCTGGCCCCCGATGGAGCGGACGGAGAAGATCGCGGAGCTCTTCGATCACGCCCGCCGGCTTGCAGCCGACATCGGCTTCGAGCTGAAGGAGGGGCTGGCCGGAGGCGCCAGCGACGGCTGTCTCTGCGCTGATCTGGGCGTACCGGTGCTGGACGGGCTGGGCGCCGTGGGTGGCGGTGCCCACGCCACCGACGAGCACGTCGAGGTGGCCAGCATACCCCTGCGAGCGGCTCTGGTAGCCCGCCTCATGGAGACGCTTTAGATGGGCGCGGACCAGGACGGAAGCGACGACCGATACCAGGAGACAGCGTACACATGAGAGAACTGAGCGACGTAGAGGGAAAGATCGTCGGATCCGTATCGTCCGAGAGGTTAATGTCGGACACTGAGACTATAGCTCGGTGGGTGAGGCTCTCCGGCACGGAAGAGGAGCGTGCTTCCTTCGACTACGTGGAGGGTGTGCTGGGCGACCTGGGGCTGGAGACCACTCGTCACACGGGCTGGGCCTACATCAGTCTCCCCGAGCGCGCCGAACTCACCGTCGAGGGCACTGAGGTGCCCGCCATCACCCACTCTATGGCGCCCGAGACGCCGGAGGGTGGGCTGGAGCTGCCCCTCGTCTACGCCGGGAGCGGGACCTGGGAGGATTACTCCGGAAAAGACGTCCGGGGCAAGGCCGTACTCGTGGAGGGTATAGCGATCCCGGGCAAGGCCCGGACCGCCGAAGAAGCCGGGGCTGCCGCCTGCGTGTTCGCCAACGCCGACGAGTACGTCCACGAGATGATCGTCTCCACCCTCTGGGGATCGCCCACGCCGGAGACCCGCCGCGATCTGCCGCGCGTTCCCATGGTCTCCGTAGGGGCGGCCGGGGCGAAGATCCTGCGCGAGTCCCTGGAAGGGCCCGCACCTCCCACCGTGCACCTCACTACCCGGGTCTTCACGGGGTGGAAGGAGATCCCCACCCTCGTCGCGCAGTTGGACGGGACCGAGGAGCCGGAGAAGTTCGTGCTGTTCTCCGGGCACATAGACTCCTGGCACTACGGGGCTATGGACAACGGCAGCGCCAACGCCCTGATGCTCGAGGTGCTCCGGGTCCTGCTGCCGCACCGGGAGAGGCTGCGCCGGAGCCTCAGGCTCGCCTTCTGGTCCGGACACTCCCATGGTCGCTACGCCGGGTCGGCGTGGTACGCGGACAACTTCTGGGAGGAGCTCCATGAAAACTGCGTGCTGCACTTGAACACCGACTCGCCAGGCGGACGCGGGGCCACGGTCCTGACCGAGGGGCAGGCGATGGCCGAGACCCGCGGAGTCGCCGCCGACGCCATCCGGGAACTCACCGGCGAGGAGTTCCGCGGGTCGCGCTTCGGCCGCTCGGGGGACCAGTCCTTCATGTCGCTCGGCATACCCTCCCTGTTCATGTTCGCCTCCGAGCAGCCCGCGGGTCAGGACGCTTCTGCCGGGGACGTCGCCGCGCTCCTTGGGGGCCCCGGAGCGAAGGGGGGCGGCGTAGGGTGGTGGTGGCACACCACCGAGGACACGCCGGACAAGCTCGACCCCGAGCTACTTGCCCGGGACGCCCGGATCTACGCCGTGGTCGCGCACCGCTTCCTCTCTGAGACGGTTCTTCCCCTGGATGTTCGAGCCTCCGCGGAGGAGTTGCTGGATCACCTCCGCAACTGGAACGCAAAGGCCGGAGAGCGCTTCGACCTTTTCTCCGTCGTCTCCAGGGCGAAAGAGGTCGCGGAACTTGCGGACGGGTTCCAGCAGCGGCTGGAAGGTGCGAGGGAGAATGACGGGCCGGAGGTGGCCCGGGAGCTCAACGAAGCGGTAAGACGTGTCGAGTTGGGGCTGGTGCGCCTGAACTACGCCCGGTCGGACCCCTTCGACCACGACCCCGCCGTGCCCCAGCCCCCGGTGCCGCTGCTCGCGCCGATCGACCGGCTGTTGCTCACCGACCGCGGGAGCGACGAGGAAAGGGAGATAACGACGGTGCTCGTGCGTCGGCGGAACCATGTCATGCACGAGCTGGCGCAGGTTGGCATGAACCTGCGAAACGGTTCGGGTATCTGAGCGCGGAGACGATCGAGTCGGGTAACGATCCCGTTCTGATCGCGGTTGGCGACGTGGCTCCGCTGTATCCTCCGGGCCTTGCCGCGTCTGGTACGAGCGAGGTCTGGGATCACCTACGTTCGGCGGACGGGCGTGTTGGGCGGACTGGCCGAACACTCGTCTCGTATGGGTACGAAGGTGGAAGTCCGGGGTTACGAGGCGCATGTCGCCTTGTGACGACGGGCTTCGAGGGCGGATCGACATGATTGTAAGTGAGGAAGGAGGTAAGAACGTGGCAGACGGTGATCTGCGCGACAAACCCATCACCATCGTCGGTGCGGGAGCGATCGGAGGGACCATCGGTGCTTACCTGGACGACGCCGGGTACGACGTGACCCTGGTCGACTCGGCTCCCGAACACGTCGGAGCCATTCGGGGGCGCGGCCTGCGCATCACCGGTGTGCGTGGAAAGCAAACTTTCCACCCCGACGTCATCCTCCCCGAGGAGCTGGAGGGTCCGCTCGAGGTAGCCTTTCTGTGCGTGAAGGGCCACTTCACCGAACCCGCTATGGAGCAACTAGCGCTGTTGCTGGCGCCGGAAGGCTACGTCCTCTCGCTGCAAAACGGTCTGAACGAGGCCCTGATCGCCGAGCGTGTCGGGGCGGAGCGGACAGTGGGCGCGTTCGTGCACTTCGGGGCCGACCTCCTCGAGCCCGGCCTGATTCAACTGGGTTATGAGGAAACGATTTACGTCGGTGAGCTCGACGGCAAGATCACTCCCCGCGTCGAAGCCTTGAGAGAAGCCCTGGAGCACGCGATGCCCGCCCGCGTGACCGACAACATCTGGGGCTTTCTTTGGGGCAAGCTGGTCTTCGGCGCTCTGGGTTTCCTCGTCTCTTGTGTTGACGCTCCGGTGGCGGAGGTCATAGACGACCCGTTGGGGAGGCGCCTGTGCCGGGCAGTCTGCGCCGAGGCCTATCTGGTGGCGCGCACGCAGGTGGACAAGGTCGAGCCGATAGGGGAGTTCGAGCCGGAGAAGTTCGCCCCGGGCGACGACATGGAGGCTCGCGCCGACGGGACTCTTTCGGCGCTCGCCGACTCTTGGCGCAACTCTATAAAGCAGCACATGGGCATCTGGCGTGACCTGAAGGTCAAGAAGCGCAAGACCGAGGTTGATATGCAGGTGGCCCAGATCGTGGCCACGGGGCGTGAGCAAGGCGTTCCTACCCCGGTAAACGCCGCGGTACTCGACATCGTCCACGAGATCGAGGGCGGCACGCGCGGCATGCAATGGACCAACCTCGAAGAGATAGCCCACCGCTCCAAGGTCGGCCTCAGGAGTTAAGCACGTATCCCCGTAACCCTGGACAGATCAGGCGGCCAGCGCGCGCAGGCGCTCTCGGATAGGCGGCCCGGGCTACCGGGCGGTCTCTTCGGGGACGGGGCGGATCGGCCCGGGGCGCAGGGACATGGGCTCCTCCGGACGGTCGGCGGTTCGGGCCTGCCCCGGGAGTATGTTGCCCCGCTTCCGAATTCGCCAACAGCATCAATCATGCGATGACCCCTTCTTGGAAACACGGGCCCGCCGCCCCTTCCCGACCGCGCCCCTTCGCGAGCGGCCACGAAAAAGCCCCCGGCGTGTTGTGCAAGCGGAGGGGGACTCCTGCTTCGCCAGGGGGCTTTCCCCTATTATCCACCCCATGGGTTAAGGGCGGGTGACGGGCGTGTATCGGCTCGGTTAAGGCGCCGGCTTTCCCGCGGGTCCCGAGGGCCTTCCGTTCGGGCGAGGCGCGAGGGGGGCTCGAAGTTTGGTCAGCCCGCCCGGGCGCGCCGCTCGTCCGCAGGAGCGTACCGACGGCGCACTTCGTCTTCCGGAAGGGGCGTTAAGACTACGATGCTATCTCGCTCGCGCGAGGTTGGCTCCTGAGCGCCTCGGCGGGGCCTCCGAAGGGTGCGGCACCCGCGTTTTCCGACGATCGGTCGTCGAAGTGGGGAACGCGGAGGTGGCTGGCGGCCCCGCGCGTCGCCCTCTCCCCGCGCCGGTCGTGGCGG
>JADDPV010000144.1:13663-22945 GCA_016781705.1 Rubrobacter sp. | reverse complement strand
GGACACATCAAGGAGCTGTGGGCATGAACCTGACAACACTCATCTAGGTAACAGAAACCTCGCCGCACTATACAATATCCGGTCGATGGCCGATACGCGCTACATCGGCGGCGGGGAGAGCGGCGGCTACGCGCTCGTGGAGATGGTCGGTCGCGGGGGCTTCGCCACCGTCTGGCGCGCCCGCCCGACAAATGGCGGCGCGAAAAAAGGTCTCTTCGGCCGGGGCGCCGCCGAAGACGTGGCCGTCAAGGTCATCCCCGTCTACAGCGTCGGGGAGCGGTCGCGGGCCTTGAGGGAGGGTCAGATCGCCGAAGGCCTCCGCCACGCGAACATCGTCGAGACGATAGAAGTCATCCCCGGCGACCTGGAGGTCTATCTGGTCACCGAGTTCGTGCGTGGGGAGCCGCTCGACGTGGCGGCGCGCCACTACTCCGTATACGACGTCATAGACGCACTCGCGCAGATCCTCTCCGCCCTCGACCACGCCCACGCACAGGGGATCATCCACCGCGACATAAAGCCCCAGAACGCCCTCGTGGACGGCCGCGGGCGCGTCAAGCTCACCGACTTCGGGGTAGCGTACCGGGCCGGGGACACACGCCTCACGCAGGTCGGCTACGCGGTGGGCACCCCCGGCTACATAGCGCCCGAGATCCTCGACGGCGAGGACCCCTCGGAGCTAACGGACATCTACGCCGTCGGCGCCACCGCCCGCGCCCTCCTGGCCCACCAGCCAGAGGAACCCACGCCACGCCTCCTGGAGTTCGTGAACCGCGCAACCTCCCCCAACCCCGCCCATCGTCCCAAGAGCGCCCACGCGGCCCTGCGGCTCCTGACCGGCCGCCGCGAGAGCACCGGCGGACGCACCAGGACTACCAAGAACGGCATGGGCAGGAACTTAGCGGAGAAGGGCGAGAAGAAGATGGTCCCGAAACAGGGCTACCGGGGGCAGGCCTTGCGGTTGGTCAACGGACTGGTGGCCGGCTGGCTGGGTTACCTGGGGGCGGGGCTGTTGCTGAACGGCGCGGGGGCCGTCGGGGTGGCGGCGGGGTTCGGGGTGCTGTGCTACCTGCTGCCGCGTCTGGGGGCTCTGGGCGTGATCGTGGCGCTCGCCGTGGCCTTGCTTCGGAACGGGCAGGCGGGCCTCGGGGTCGCGGCGCTCCTGCCGACCGTCGGGGGTGTGTGGGTCGCGACCGGCTCCGTGGACCGGAGCGTGGGCCGGCTGCCCCTGGGGCCGCTGCTCGCCATCCCGCTCTCGGCCGTCCCGCTCGCCGGTTTGGGCGTCGGCCTGGGCGCCGGGCTCGGGGCGGGGCTGCCGCTGCTCTTCGGGGGGCTCATGCGTCCTATAGGGGCAGCGCTCTCGGCAGCGATGGCAGCGGTAACGCTCGTCGCCTACGAACTCGTGTGGGGAGACGGCTTCATCCCCCTCCTCGGGCTCGCCGTGGGGAAGGTATCCGCGTACGCGAGCCCAACGGAGATCTTCCGGGCGGGCGAGTGGCTCGCCAGCTCTTACCCGGCGCTGACGCTGCTGGCGGCGTTGTGGGCGGTCATGGCGGCGGTCGTCGCGTTCGCGGAGTGGGTGGGGGTGTGGCCGGTGGGTCTGGCGGCGGCGGCGGGCGGCGGGGCGTTGGGGTACGCGCTCGCGGTGTCGGCCACGCGGGAGGCGCGCGTCGAGGCCGTGGTTTCTTTGGGCTTCGCCGCTATAATGTATGGGGTGGTAAGGTATCTTGCGTCGAGGGCGAGCGGGTAGGGTTCTTTGGGTTTCTTGAGGAGCATAGAGAAGCGCATGGAGTCGCTCGTCGAGGGCATGTTCGGGCGGGCGTTCCGGCGGCAGATCCACCCGGTCGAGATCGCCAAGGGCATCGCCAAGCAGATGGACGAGGGGAAGATGGTCTCCATCTCGCGCACCTACGCCCCCAACGACTTCACCGTACACCTCTCAACGGCCGACGCGGAGTCCATGCGCGCCTACCAGAGCGCGCTCCGGGACGAACTGATCCAGTACGCCTCCACCCACGCCAGCTCGAAGAACTACCACCTGATGACCCCCCCGAAGGTGCGCTTCGAGACGGAGGATTCCCTTCGCTTCGGCGAGTTCGGCGTGACGGCGAAGCTGACCGGCGGGCGCGGCCCCCGCGAGAGGGGTGCCCCCCAGGACACCTCCGGCCAGACGCGCATCTTCCGCACCGAGGACACTTCGGGCGGGGAGGAGGATTTTTCCGGAGACGCGCAAGGCACGGCCGCCATCTCCGCGGAGGAGGCGCGGCGGCACGGCCTGGCGCGCGAGGTCGTGGAGATCGTAGTGGACGACCGGGCTCATCCCCTGGAAGGCAGGGGGCCGTGGGGCGTCGGCAGGAGCGAGGACAACGACGTGGTCGTCTCCGACCCGAGCGTCTCGCGGCGTCACGCGAGGCTCTCGCGGGCGGACGGCGGCGACGGGTTCGTGATCGAGGACCTGGGCTCGACCAATGGGACGCTCCTGGACGGCGCGCCGATAGACCGCGAGCGTATCGAGGGCGGCGAGGAGTTGACTTTCGGGGGCGTCGAGGCCCGCTTCGTCCGCCGCACGGAGCACGCGAGCGGCGGGGGCTCGCAACGACCCGACGACGACTTCGGCGGGCTCATGAAGCGCAAGAAGGGTCGGGACAGCGGTCGAGGCCGCGGTCGGGACAGTGGGGGGCGCTAGGGCGTGCTCGACCTGCAGGTGCCGCTACTCGCGGCGAAGGCTTTGCTCTTGCTCTTGCTCTTCGCCTTCATCTACGCCGTGGTCCGGCGGGGCGTCGGTTACCTGCGCGCCGTCCCCGACGACGAGCCCTTTGTCCCCGGCGAGGCCCGGAGAGGCGGCGGAGCAACGCGACGCGCCGCCGCCCGCGACGGGGCCGCCTCTTCCGCGGACGACCGGCGCAACGGCGCTGCCGCCGCGCTCGTGGTCGAGGACTCGGAGGTCCTGGCGCCGAACACCAAGTTCTCCGTGAAAGGCGGCACGACGAGCATCGGGCGCTCCTCCGCCAGCGACATCGTCCTCAAGAACGACGACTTCGCCTCCGGGCGGCACGCCAGGCTCACCCGCCACGGGGGTCTTCTGTACGTCGAGGACAACGAGTCCACCAACGGCACCTACGTCAACGGCCGCAAGACCGTCGGCGCTACCCCCTTGAGGAGCGGCGATAGGGTGCGGGTCGGCTCGACGACCTTCAGGTACTCGGAGTAGCGGCCCGTGTTCTACCTGGAGCCGTTCGGCGCGACGCACGCGGGCAAAGTTCGCAAGAACAACGAGGACTCGCTCCTCGTGGGCGAGGGGCGCGACGGCGCACTCTTCGCCGTCGCCGATGGCATCGGTGGCTTCGAGGCCGGCGAGGTGGCGAGCTCTATCGCGATCAACGCGCTAAAGGGCGTCGAGCCCTCCGGGTCGCTCGAAGGTGCCATAAAGGGGGCGAACCGCGGCATACTCCAGGCCGCGCGCTCCGACGAGAAGCTCTCCGGCATGGGTACCACCGTCGTCGCGGCACGCTTCGGACACCCCGACGAACGCCCTGGCGGACGCTCCCGCGGGGAGCCGACGGTCGAGATAGCGCACGTCGGCGACTCGCGGGCGTACCTCTTGCGGGGTGGCGAGCTCAGGCCGGTGACCGAGGACCACTCCCTGGTCGCCGAACTCGTCAGGAGCGGCGACCTCACGCGGGCCGAGGCATCCGAGCACCCGCAGAGGAACCTCATCACGCGCGCTCTGGGCGCCGAGGATGAGGTCAAGGTGGACACCGCCATCCTCCCCGTCGAGCCGGGCGACCGCTTCCTCCTGTGCTCCGACGGCCTCTCGGACATGGTCCCCGAAAGCAAGATCGGTGGCATCCTCACCTCCAACGAAAACCCGAAAGCGAGCACCGAAGCCCTCGTCCAGGCGGCTCTCGACGGCGGCGGCGCCGACAACATAACGGTCGTGGTCGTGGACGTGCGCGAGGAGGCGCCCGCCGACGGCTCCGCCGGGAGGAACGGCGCCGAGCAGGTACGGGACGGCCCCCCCGAAGGGGCTTCCGACGTAGCGAGCCGGCGCGGGACACCCCGGAGGGTGCCTCGCGAGGCACCCTCCGGCCGGAGCCAGGGTCGTGGTCTCAGGGGCAAGAAGCGCGAGCGCACGCGCAAGAAGCGCTTCGCGGTGGCGCGGGCGCTGGCCGCGCTGGTGCGGGGGATGGCGGCGTTGCTCGTCCTGGCGGCGCTGGCGAGCCCCTTCTACCTCTGGGCCAATAGCCAGTATTACCTGGGCTTCGAGGGGGGGGTAGTCGTGATCTACAAAGGCCTGCCCTACGCGCCTTTAGGCTACCAGCTCAACCGGGAGGTGGAGAGGACGGGCTTGAGGGAGTCCGAGGTGGACGACCTCTACCGGGACCAGATCGTCGATCACGAGCTCAAGAGCCGCGAGGAGGCCGAGCGGATCGTGCGCGACCTCGAGGCTGCGGACCCCCCGACGCGGCGGCGATGATCGCGCTTTGACCCAGCGCGCCACCATCCCGCTGCTCGTGGCACTGCTCGTGACCACCCTGGGCTTCGCGACGCTCATCTTCGCCCAGGAGTCCAACGCGCCGCCGCTCGTGTATGGCGCCTACTACGCCGGGACGATGGTCGCGCTGTACTTCGGCGTCAGGCTGTGGCTGCCGCACTCCGACGCCTTGCTCTTGAGCGTGGTTACCCTGCTCACCGGGATCGGGCTCGTCATGATCTACCGCCTCACCTTCGATGTCCCCGGCGTGGAAAACCTCGCGACCACGCAGGCCCTCTGGATCCTGATCGGCTCCGGCGCCCTCGTCTTCACGGTAGTGTTCTTCCGCAACTACGACAGGATCTTCGACTACAAGTACCTTCTGGCGCTCGCGGCGGTCGCCCTCATAGCCTCCACGTTCACCCCTCTAGGCTACGAGGTCAACGGGGCGAGGCTGTGGCTCTCGGTCGGGCCGATCAGCTTCCAGCCCTCCGAGTTCGCCAGGATCGCGCTCGTCGTCTTCTTCGCCGGCTACCTCGCCGAGAAGCGCGACGTCCTCGCCGCCACGAGCCGCACCATCGCCGGCGTCCAGATCCCCACCCCCAAATACTTCGGCCCCGTAGCCCTCGTGTGGGCGGCCTCCCTGGGGCTCCTGGTCTTCGAGAAGGACCTCGGGAGCAGCCTCCTGTTCTTCGCCGTGCCGGTGCTGATGCTGTACGCGGCGACGGGCCGGATCGCCTACGTCATCCTGGGCGGCCTCCTCTTCTCGGTCGGCTCGCTCACGACCTATCTCCTCTTCGACCACGTGAAGGTGCGCGTGGCGTCCTGGCTCGACCCCTGGTCGGACCCGAACGGGACGGGGTTCCAGATCCTGCAGAGCCTGTTCTCCATCTCCGACGGCGGCCTGACCGGCGCGGGCCTCGGCGGAGGCTTCGCCCAGGCCATCCCCGAGGTCGAGACGGACTTCATCTTCTCGGCGGTGGCGAGCGAGCTGGGCCTGTTGGGCGCGAGCGCGGTCCTCCTGGCGTTCCTCGTGTTCGTGTACCGGGGGATGAAGATAGCGCTGCTCGTCGAGGACGCCGCCTCCAAGCTCCTCGCCTTCGGCCTGACCGCCATGTTCGCGCTGCAGACCCTCATCATCGTCGGCGGCGTGACCAAGGCGATACCGCTCACCGGCATCACGCTCCCGTTCGTCTCCTACGGCGGCTCCTCGGTGGTCGGCAACTTCATCATCACCGCCCTGCTCCTGGTCGTCTCCGAGAGGGCCGGGAAACGCTCGGTCGAGGAAGAGGAGGCGGCCTGAACGCGCACCTCCGGCGCACGTTCTACCTGTTCGCCCTCGGCTTCGCGACGCTGGTCGGGGTGCTGGCGTACTGGCAGGTCATCGCCCGAGACTCGCTGGTGAACAACCCGGCGAACGCCTTGCAGAGCCAGCGCGCACGCGAGACGCCGCGCGGCACCGTTCTGGCGGGCGACGGGGAGACCGTGCTCGCGAGGAGCGAGCAGGTCGGGGAGGACTCTTACGAGCGCGTGTACCCCGAGGGGGCGCCGTTCGCGAACGTGATCGGTTACTGGAGCAGCCGGTACGGGGCGAGCGGGATCGAGATCGGCCAGAACGACAACCTCTCCTCCACCGACGACCCTGAGACGCTCGACGAGCTGATAAACCAGGTCACGGGCGGCGAGGAGGGCGGCAACAACGTCACCCTCACCCTCGACCCGGACCTCCAGCGCCTCGCCTACGAAGAGCTCGCGGCGAGCAACACTGGCCGCGGGTCCGTCGTCGCCCTCGACCCGCAGACCGGCGAGATCCTGGCCCTCGTCACCCACCCCTCCTTCGACCCCAACAACATAGACGACACCTTCCCCGATCTCGCTAACGCCCCCGACTTCCCCCTCGTGAACCGCGCGACACAGAGCCTCTACCCGCCCGGCTCGACCTTTAAGGTCATCACGGCCGCCGCGGCGCTGCAGGCCGGCGTCAGGCCGCAGGACGAGTTCGACGACGACGGCACCTACGAGACGCCCGGCTACACTGTCGTCAACTACAAGGGCGAAGCCCGCGGGGAGGTGACCTTCGCCGAGGCGCTGATCTACTCCATAAACGTCGTGTTCTCCGAGATCGCCGTAGAACGCGTGGGGCCCGAGAGGCTGGCCGAAATGGCCTTCGAGTTCGGCTTCGGCGACCCTTACGAGGATTTCTCGCTCCCCGTCGCCCCGAGCGACCTGGGGCTACCGCCCGAGGAATGGGTCCCGGGGAACACCGCGCCCATCTCCTTCGGCCAGGACCGCGTCTCCTCCAACGCCTTCGAGATGGCGATGGTCGCCGGCGCCGTCGCCAACGACGGGCGGCTCATGCAGCCGCGACTGGTGCGCGAGGTGCGTTCGTCGGACGGCGTCATCCTCGACCGGCCGACCCCGCGCACGCGCAACGACGTCCTGCCCGCGGAGACGGCGCGGACGCTCAACGGCATGATGCAGCGCGTCGTGCGGGACGGCGAGCTGATCGGGGCGCAGGTGGCCGGGGTGGAGGTGGCCGGCAAGACCGGGACCGCGGAGGCGCCGCCCGGGGAGCCGCACTCCTGGTTCATCTCCTTCGCGCCGGCGGACGACCCAGAGATCGCGCTCGCCGTCATGGTGGAGAACGGCGCGATCATCAACGAGGACGGCGACGCCGCCACCCCCGCCCTCACGATCGCCGGTGACCTCATGCGTGCCTACCTGGACCGTCCCGCCCCCCAACAGCCCGCCGAGCAGCCCGCAGGGGCGCCCGGAGTCCCCGGCGGCCTGCCCGGCCAGACGCCCGCGCCTCCCCAGGTCCCGTCGGGCCAGCAGCCCTTCCAGGGCGCGCCGTTCCAACAGCAGCAGCCCCCGGCCCAGCAGCAACCCGGCCAGAACCGCGGTCAGGAACCGGGCGGGTAACGTATATAATGCCCCGCGACGTGCAGCAACTCGTGGACAATCGTTACCGGGTCTCCGGGCCTTTGGGCTCGGGGGGCATGGCCGAGGTCTACCTCGCTCACGACGACGTGCTCGACCGTAAAGTGGCCTTGAAGGTCATGAGCCGCCGCTACGCCGACGACGAGGAGTTCGTCGAGCGTTTCAAGCGCGAGGCCCAGAGCACAGCGGCTTTGAGTCACCCCAACATCGTCTCGATCTTCGACCGGGGCGAGGATGAGAGCGGGACGTACTACATCGCGATGGAGTACCTGCCCGGCGGGACCCTCAAGGACCGCATCCTGAGACGCGGGGCGTTACCCGCCAGGACGGCGGCGGCGGTGACGCTGCAGATCGCGGAGGCGCTCTCGGCGGCGCACCGGGCGGGCGTGGTTCACCGGGATATAAAGCCGCACAACGTGCTAATCACCGCCTCGGGCGACGTCAAGGTCGGGGATTTCGGGATCGCGCGGGCGGCATCCTCGACGACGATGACGCGGACGGGCTCTATCCTGGGGACGGCGCACTACATCTCCCCAGAGCAAGCGATGGGTGAGCCCGTAGGACCCCAGAGCGACCTGTACTCGTTGGGTATAGTGCTCTACGAGATGCTCACGGGCGAGCTCCCCTTCGACGCCGAGACGCCCATCGGCATCGCCATGAAGCACGTCAACGGGCCTCTCCGTCCGCCACGCACGCTCAACCCGGACGTGCCCGAGGGCATAAACGCCATCACCTGCCGGCTTCTCGCGAAGAACCCCGCCGAACGTTACGCCGACGCCGACGAGCTCATAGAGGACCTCGAAAGGGTCATGGGCGGCCTGGCGCCATCGCAGGGGACGACCAAAATTCTAAACCGCGCTGCGCCGCCGCACGGCGCAGCGCGGAGAGGCTCGACGGCCCAGATGGACACGCTGCCCCCGCCCCTACCGGACGCCGAGAGCGGGCGCCGGAGGAGGAGGCATCGGCGTTGGATCCCAGTCCTCTTCCTGTTCCTGCTGCTGGCCTTGATCGGCGGCCTCGCCTCCGCCGTCGTCGGGCGCGGCCCGGCGCAGGCGGAGGTCCCGAACCTCGAAGACGCCCGCTCGATAGACGCAGCCCGCGAGATAGTCGCCCGCGCACCCGGGGAGTTTACGGTCGTCGAGGGCGCGCGTGTGGACAGCGAGGAGCCCGTCGGCGAAGTCGTGAGCCAGAGCCCAGGCCCCGGCGGGAAGGCCGACGCGAGGTCGGAGATCACCCTGGAGATCAGCGGACGGCAGCTCGCCGACCTGCCCGACGTCCGGGGCAAGCCGGAGGAGGAAGCCACCCGCATCCTCGATGAGGCGGGCTTCGAGGTAGAGGCTAGACCCCAGGAGAGCGGCCCGCAAGACGAGGGCAGGGTCATCGACCAAGACCCTGCCGGGGGTGTAGACGAGACCGCCGAGGAGGGCTCCCGCGTCAAGATCGCGGTGGGATCCGGGCCCGCCACCGTGGAGGTCCCCGAGCTCGCCGGCAACACCCCCGAGCAAGCCATGACGATACTCGAGGAGGCCGACCTCAGGCTCGGCGGCCAGACAGAAATGCCGAGCAATGACGTCGCGGAGGGCCAGATCATCGAACAGCAGCCCGCCGCCGGCACCGACCTCCGGCCTGGCACCCCCGTGAACGTCACCGTCAGCTCCGGCCCAAACCTCGTCTCCGTCCCCAACGTCGTGGGACAGACCGTCGAGCAGGCCCAGACGACTTTATACAACGCGTTGTTCCTCTCCACCACCGTGACGGTCCAGAGCAACCAGCCCGCGGGCACGGTGATCTCGACGAATCCCCCGGCGGGCACGCCGGCAGACCCCTACGCGATCACGGTGACCCTCAACGTCAGCGAGGGGCCACCG
>JADDPV010000144.1:0-13520 GCA_016781705.1 Rubrobacter sp. | reverse complement strand
GAGGGGCCACCGCCGGCGTCGCAGCCCACGCCGCAGCCGACGCCGCAGCAGCCCACGCCCAACAACGGCGGTAGCGGCAACAACAACGACGCCAACAACAACAACAACAACAACAACAACAACAACAACAACAATAATAATAATAATAATAATAATAATAATGACGGCGCCGACAACGGTCGCGGAGGCGGCAGAGGCGGCCGCAACTAGGGTCTTCTTCTAGTCCTCTTCGAGGAGTTCGCGGCGGACGAAATCCCGCAAAGAGGAGGGCGGCATCGTCCTGGGCGGGTCGACCTCGACGAAAGAGTGGCAACCGAGGGCGTTGTCGCGTACCCAGTCTTGCGTGACGGGCTTGGCGCTCCCCAGGTCGTAGCCGGTCTCGTAGTAGACGGTTCGCAGCTCGTCGGAGGCGAGCTCGACCACCAGGATCGGGTACCGACCCGGAGAATGGGCCAGTATCTTCACGCTCTCACGCGCCTCACCTTGTGTGTCATCCTGCCGCATACGCCTGAGAGTTTACAGGAACAATCGCGAGTGTGCCCGAAAGGGCCGTGAAGGGTGCATGGTAGAATCTTTCGCATGGAGTGTGCAGTGAAATCTCGCATTTTCGGAGGAAGATCCCATGTCAGATCCTATACCCAGAGAAGGCGAAACTGAGGAACGGAATGTCGCATCAAAACCGGATGAGGAACGGAATGCCGCATCAAAACCGGACACCGGGGCCAATGCTTCGCCGGCGGCTTCTCCCCCGCTCCCGCCGAAGGACCTGCCGGAGGAGCTCGTGCAGCGCCGCCTCGCCCGGATGGACACGCGCAAGACGCTGGCGGAGTTGTGCAGGAGTATTCCCGGTCTAGACGAGGCCCTGTTACCCAGGGGCATCCAGGCCGACGCCCTGACGCGCAGGTCGGGTGGCAGTTCGACGATTTTGAAAGGCGTCACGAGGAGGGTTCTGGGCGACGTCGCGGCCTGGGGCGCGTTCCGAACCGCCGTGGGCGAACAGATACCGCCCGAGACCTACGACGCCCTGGAGAAACTGAACTCCGAGAACATCGAAGAGTTGGCGCAGACCCATACCACGGAGGGCCTCCTGCTCGCGGCCCTCGCCGACGAGGACGAGCCCGGAGAGGATGTGGTAGGAGCGCTCATCGCGGCCTGGCGGGAGGAGAACCAGAAGGCCGAGAAGCGGGCCTCAGACGACGCCCGAATAGTCGATCTGGAGACCCAGATCGAGCGCCTCAAGCGGGACAACGAGCGTCTCTCGTTCGCCTCTCGGGCCGCCAACGAGCGGGCGGCGTCGTTGGGACGCGAGGTCGAGGTGTTGCGCGACGAGCGCGAGGGCGCCATCGCGGGGGTAAAGAAGGCCGAGGAGCGTGCGGCATCGGCGTTAGACCTCAGGAGCAGGATGGGCGAGAAGGTTGCGGAGCTCGAGCGGCGGGCGCGGCACCTGGAAAGGAGCCTGCACGGCGAGCGGAACGCCTACGCGACGGCCGCCGAGCGCCTCGAGAAAATGCACGACGAGCTCGGGCGCGTCGCCGCCGAGCGCGACCGAATCCAGAGCGCGCTGCGCAACGTCCGTTTCACCGACGTCGGTTTCGGGGAGCTCCTGATCCGGGCCGTCAAGAACGAGGTCGAGGCCCTCCCCAACACCCTGGACGCCACCACCCGAACCGCCCAACTGATGGAGTTCATGGGCACCGTGCTCCGCGCCCACGCCGACCTACCACGCGAGCCCCGGGGTGAGACCCGCTCGGAGGGCCACTCCTCCTCCGCCGGTGGCGCGGGCGAGGAACCGGACGACGCGGACCCCTCTCCGGCGACCGACGCGGCACCCGCCCCCGGCGAGGCCTCGCCTCCGCCACCTGCACGGTCCTCCACGGCGGCGGTAGCGCGGCCGCGACCGACGCTCTCGTTCCGGGCTTTGGGCGGGGCCGGGGAGGTGGGCGGTAGCAGCCACCTGCTCGACCTTGGGGGCACGAGCGTTCTGGTGGACGCGGGGATCAAGCCCGACGGGCGGGGGGCTCTGGCACCGGACTTCCGGGCGATACAGGGGCTCGACGCAGCGGTCATAACCCACGCGCACCTCGACCATTGCGGGGCGTTACCGCTGCTGGTCCGCGATAAGCCTAATATGCCCGTGTATTGTACGCCGCCCTCGGCCAGGCTCATAGCTAATGCCCTCAACGACCACGCGGCGATGGGCGGCGGCATACCCGGCGGGGCGACGTTGCAGGAGGTCAGAAAAAGGCTCGTCCCGGTGCCCTTCGGCAAGCCCGTGGAGGTGAACGGGACCAGGATCACGCTCACCGAGAGCGGACACATCCTCGGCGCCGCCAGCGTGCTCTTCGAGACCGGCTCGGCGACCGTGTTCCACACCGGCGACATCTGCCTGGAGGACCACTTCTCCATTCCGCCGGCACGGTTGCCGGAGGTCAGAGACATAGATTTGCTCATCATGGAGGCGACGTTGGCCGACCAGAGGCCGCAGCCCTTTAGCGAGTCGGTGCGGACTATGATCCGGGTAATCAACGAGACCACGCTGGAGCGCGAGGGTATCGTCCTCATCCCAACCTACGCCCTGGGGCAGGCGCAGGAGATCATCCTGGGGCTCAAGCACTACGGTAAAGAGTACGGCCTCGACAAGAACGTGTTCATCTACGTGGACGGCTCGGTCGTGACGACGAGCGAACGCCTCTACGCCGAGCAGCTCGGCTACATGAAGCCGTACCTGCAGCACACCGATCCCAAAGAGCTGTTCTTCGGGGACAACATCCGGGCGGTCGCCAACGACGACAAGGCCCGCGAGAGGATACTCTCCAACCCGTGCGCGGTCATCGCCTCGCCGGTGACGATGCAGGGGGGCGCGAGCGCGTTCTACCGCAGGAGGTTGCAGGACGACCCGAAGAACGCCGTCATTCTGCCGTCCAACGCCCAGGCTTCCTATGGGGCGAGCCGGGCGCCGGGCGAGGAAGAGGGCTGGCGCGTGGAGAAAGTCCAGTTCGCGGCGCACTGCACCCAAGAGGAGCTTTTGAACATCACCGAGAAGCTCGCGCCGCGCCAGATCATCCTCATCCACGGCTCCAGGCGCCGCATCAGCGACCTCGCCTACAAGCTCGCCCCGAGCTACAAGATCCACACCCCCTCCGTCAACGAGACGGTAAGAACCGTCCTCCGGTGAGGCCCGAAGATCCTTAAAGGACACCGGCATGGAAGCGTGTTATCTAACCGACGGGAACGGTAAGCGCGTCGGGAGCGTCTGCGCTATAGAGGAGAGTACGAGCGGCTGCGACAGACAGGGGACGAGGTGGAGGATCTGGTGGCCCTGCAGGCCCCCAGGGGGACCAGAGCACGGCCCATCGAGCGGGGGGAGGAAGAGGTAATCTCCTGAGAACAGGCTATACGAGAGACCTGAGAGGGCAAGGTGCTTGGCGACTGACATGTCCTATGCGGTAGAGGTTCCCCGTAAGATGCACAAGCAGGTGGCCCGGTTGCCGACGGACGTCCAAAACCGTGGAGACGATTGGCGCATCCGGGTCGGGCACTACTACCGTATCTTCTACGAGATCCACGACGCCAGCAGAGAATTGTTGGCTCTCGACGTCTGGAGCCGGCAGCGGGGCTGCCGGTGAAGACCGGGGAGACGCTCCCCGAGGTCATCTTCCTCCACGACGCCCGCGGCCAGCGCCCCGAGAACGCCGCGGGCGTCGGCGAATTGTGGTACGAGCCCGAAGTATGGGCGCTGCCCATAAGCCCTGCCGAGAAGGTCCTCTACGCCGGCCTGTGCTCCTACCTGAAGCACGGTCAGATCAACCGCAAAGACCTCTGCGCCGCCCTGAAAAACTCCCCGGACGAACAAATAGCCGAAGCCCTCAAAGACCTCGTCCGCCACGGCCTGCTGAAACCCCTCGATGCCGCGCTGCCTGGCTACGAGGTGCGGTCGGTGAAGTCCTCGGGAAGCTAGCAGAACGCCCGCCTCCCGTCGTCGAGCAACTCCTCGGAGAGCTCTTCCCCCGTTTCCCCGCTACCACATCATTACCGCCGTTTCTCCGGCACGGTTGGCGTAGTAGAGGCGTACGCGCAGAACGTATCTGCGCCCCTTTATCAGCTTCGTGCGGATGCTGGCGTTGCGATCTTCGCCGCTGTCGTCGTCTCCCGTTAGGTAGCGCAGTTCGCCATCTTGGTCCTCGAAGAGGACCATGACCGAGTCCGACGTCCCGAACGTCCGCACGTCGTAATACCTGGTGGCCTCCGGCTTGATGAGCAGGTTCTTCTGCTCGCCGATCGCGATAGCCAGCTTGACGGGCTCGAGCGGCTTGATCTCCTTGTATCCGGCATCCTCTGCGGGCGGGTAGAAGGTTTTTACCCAGGACTCATCTCGCTCGGATATACCACCGGCCGGAGACAGGCCTTTGCTATACCGGGCGGGCTCCTTGATAAGGCCCGCCCCGAAAGGATAGTGCATCACGGAGTCCGGGTCCCACACCGACCCTTGAACCTCGGTCGGGTCGAGCTTCCGGATTATGTTGTAGAAGGTCTTCTGGCGGTTCCAGCGGTTGGGCGGCTTGGCGAGCGCGGCGTATACGGCTTCTTCATTCCAAACGATGCCGGCATTGGGATTCTGGTGCTCGTGGGGAAACCCGAGCGTGTGCCCGATCTCGTGTATCGCCGTGTCGATCTCACGGGGGTCCCTGGTCAGGTCCCAACCGATGTTCATAGTTGGCTCATCCGGCCCGGCGACGAGGTCTATGATGTCCCTCCCAACGTAGGACCAGGACCCATCTGTCTGGTCGAAGCCTATTCGCACCTCGGCCTCATCGGGCGAGTCCACCTCTTCGAACGCCAGCCCCATGCCGATATCCTTCCAGGTGTCGAATGCTCGCCTGACAACTTTCTTCTGTTCTTCCGCCGTGTCGAAGAAGTAGTAGTGCAGCACGGTCCCGTTGACCCACTTTTTCCTGAAGAGGCGTATGAGCCCGGCACGATGCGGGTTCACGTCCCGCCCGAAAACCGGCTCGGGCACTTCGGGTACTGCGCAAAGCCCGAAGTACTCGCTCCGTTCGGCGGATTCATCCGCCCTATACTCGCGTTCCATGTACTTCCTCCTCCGTTCCGACACGACGAGCCTCCTCGTCCCGCTTCATCCATAACAACAGGCGATGAATTTCGGATGAGTCCGTCGCTGGAGAACGGGTAGATGAATGGGCGGACCGTGGGGCGGACGCCCTAGGAAGCACCGAGCGTTACCGCGACCAGCGCAGCTCCGTCGGGGGCTCTTTGCCGGACAGGAGATCCGGAAGCGTGTACGTCTCCTTCCCCCACCTCAGGCCCGCGCCCCCGGCGAGGGCAGCATTGTCCAATAGCCGCCCGAGGATGCGCAGGCAGAAACCGTTCAAAACGTCGTCCGGGTCGCTCATCCGCCCGCGGGCTTTCGCCACGAAAATGCCCTTCGTTTTCCACACGCCGTCCGCGTAAATGGTAAGGATCTGGCAAGGCTCCTCTCCGGCGTCTTCGGACCAGCCCAGGACGCGTCCCGAGTAGCCGGACGGGTCGAGGGTGTAGCTGCTGAGATCCTCGTGCATGAGGTCCTCGTCGGTCTCGGCGGCGCTGCCGGGGACGAGGGCGAACGTCGCGCGCGCCTCACCGGCGCCGGGCGTGGCCTCCGCCCGCAGCACCAGGACCTCCTTCGTCCGCTCGGCCTCGGCGCCGAACCCGGCCCTCCGGGCGAGCGCCGCGGTGTGCTCCAGGCCGGCGAAGAGCCGTTCGGAGAAGCGGCGGGCCGTCTCCTCGATGCCGCGCCGGGTCTCCAAAGACCGGTCGGCCTCCTCGCGGTAGCGCCGAAGCCTCGAAAGCGCGCTCTCCTCGAAGCCCAAACGGGATCAATCCTTCGCCCAGCGGAGGAGCACCCGGTCGAAGAGGCCCGGAGCCAGGGTCGTTCCAACGACGAAGAGCCGGTCCTTGAGCGTCACGTACAAGTCCCGGCCCCCGCTCTCGGCGGCCTGCGCGATCTTCTCGGCCACCTTCTCGGGCGGCACCCCTTTGGGCCGCCAGCCGCGCTTCTCGTCCCCGGTGCGGCGCGAGTTCTCCCGGAAAGACGTCTGGGTCGTCCCCGGATAAACGCTAGTGACCGTAATGCCCCTGCCCGCGACCTCGACACGCAGGGCGTCCGAGAGAGCGTTCAGGGCGAACTTGGTGGCGCAGTAGCCGCCGACCTTGGGGATCGCCCTCTTACCGACGACGGAGGAGACGTTGATTATGCGCCCGCCGGGCTTCATGCGTGGCAGCGCCGCCTGCACGCAGTTGAGCGGGCCGAGCACGTTGACCTCGAAGAGGTGGCGCAGGTCGTCGGGCCCCAGGTCGGCGACGCGCCCCGAGAGCCCCATCCCCGCGTTGTTCACCAGCACGTCCACGCCCCCGAACCCTCCGACCGTTCGCTCGATCATGCCTTCGACCGAGGACGCGTCGGCGACATCGGTCGTCACGGCGAGCGCCCGTCCCCCGGCGGCCTCTATCTCGCGTTCCAGAAACCGAAGCTTCCCTTCGTTGCGCGCGGCCAGCGTGACCGAGGCGCCCCTCGCGGCGAGCTCCCGCGCCGCCGCCTCGCCGATGCCGCTCGACGCCCCGGTCACGACGGCGACCTTGCCTTTGAGTGTTCCTTCTACGTTCATGGCCCCGAATCATAGCGTCTCGGGCGAAGGATGCTCGGCTCCTCCGCCCGAGACGCTCGTCGCCCTGCCCGAAGCGCCGGGCTACCGCGACCTCCCGCGGCTGGTAGCCTGGAGTCCTCGTCGGGCGTAGAATCAGGGGCGTGGCCGATTCCGAAAGCAGCAGGGTGCTAGTGGGCGTAACGGGCGGCATCGCGGCGTACAAGGCGCCCGGCGTGATCCGCCGCCTCAGAGAGGCGGGCTGCGAGATACGGGCCGCCGCCACCGACGCCGCCTTCCGCTTCGTCCCCGAGGAGACGCTCGCGATCGCCGCCGGGAACCCCGTGCGTACGGACAGGACCTGGTGGGAGGAGTCGGGCCGCGTCGAGCACGTCTCCCTGGCCCGCTGGGCCGACCTCATCCTCGTCGCCCCCGCCACGGCCGACGCGATGGCCCGCGCCGCCATCGGTCTCGGCGACGACCTCCTCTCCGCCACCGTCCTCGCCGGCGCGAAGAGGGTCCTCTGGGCCCCGGCCATGAACCCCGAGATGTGGGACAACCCGGCCACGAAGCGCAACGTCGAGACCCTGAAGAGCTGGGGTCACCGCTTCGTCGGGCCGGCGGAGGGGCTCATGGCCTCCGCCGAGGAGCAGCCGGGGGTGGGTCGGCTCGCCGACGAGGCGGAGATCGTAGCGGCGGTGGAAGAGGCGCTGGCAGCGGCCGATTAGCGGGGCCCTACGCCCAGAACTCCTCGTCTTGCTCCAGGTTGTCCGTGTGGAAGTGTGCCTCGACGATCCTGCCCTGCCCCCGCGCACGCGGTACACGTCGACCTCCTTACCCTCTGGTGCCTTCCCGCCGCGCGTCGAGGAGACCAGCCGATCAGGGCCACGATCCGCTCCCCGTGCTCGACGACCTCGCACGCGCAGCGGAGGGTCCCCCGGGTGATTCTTCCCGCTTCCCGGATCTCATGCCCAGCACCGCCTACGCCCCGCTCCCCCGTGTGCTCGCCGCCGAGCTCCGGCTCACGCCAGGGCCCGCCGTCCGCGAGCACGGACATGACGGACTGTGGATTCCACCATCGCTACCGGCCTCCTAAAACCTCCGAAGGTAGTCCTTCAGCGCTTGCTCCGTGCTCGGGAAGGCCATCTCCGACCAGGGCAACCCTTCGCGCGGGAACACCTCGACGGCCATCGTCTCATCCAAAGGCGCCGGCTCCCCGCCCGTCACGCGCCCGGCGAAGACCGCGATCACGGGCACCTGATCCTCATAGGAATAAAGGCCGACGACCTCCCCCACCTCGATCTTCAGCCCAGTCTCCTCCATCGCCTCGCGTCTCGCGGCGGCCTCCGCGACCTCCCCCCGCTCCACGAACCCACCCGGAAATGTCCACTTCCCGTAGCCCGGCTCTATGTCCCTCTGAACGAGGACTATCCCTCCGCTCAACTCGAAGATAGAGGCCGCCACCAGCTTCGGCCCCTGGTAGAAGACAAAGCCGCAGCTGTCGCACACCATCCGCTCCGGCTCGCCCTCCTTGAGGACGCGCAACCCGAGCCGGCCGCCGCAACATGGGCAGAAGTTGTACTCGGGAAGGTTCATCGCCAAGCGAGGGCTACGCTCATCGTGGTAAAATCTTTCCTCACGCGGACGTAGCTCAGTTGGTAGAGCGCCAGCTTCCCAAGCTGGAGGTCGCGGGTTCGAAGCCCGTCGTCCGCTCTCGCGTAACTTATCAGCATCTCAGCACTTCAGTAAGTCAGCTTCAACCATTCAGTTCATGCCCGATGGCGCCATACGGAGTAACTACCAACAGAAGCGTTCCAGAGAGGTTCGCAAAGCATAAGGAGGGAGCAATTCGCTCCCTCCTTATGCTGGCTTGCAGACCAAGCTGAAGTTCTAAACAGCTCTATTATCCGTTCGTCCGGATGCCGGCGCGGGCGTGGGTGCTGCGCGTGCCGCCGTTGCCGTTAGACGAGCCGTTCCTCCGGCCCCGGATCTTGCGCATCAGCCACTTGGCCGGGTCGTAGTACTCGTCGGCGACGCGCTCCTTCAGGGGGATGATGGAGTTGTCGGTGATATGGATGCCCACGGGGCACACCTCCGAGCAGCATTTGGTGATGTTGCATAGCTGCACGCCACCCCGCCCCTCCTTGAGGAACTGCAGCCGGTTGCCCTCGTCCTTCGGGTGCATCTCCAGCCACTGCGACCGCACGAAGAAGCGCGGGCCCGCGAACTCGGGGTGCTTGTGGTGGGTGCGCAGCACGTGGCAGACGTCCTGACACATGAAGCACTCGATGCACTTCTTGGGCTCGTAGAGGCGCTCGACATCCTCCTCGTACATCGTGAAAGGCGCCTGCTCGCTCGTGGTGAACGGCTGGATCTGGGCGGAGACGCCGTAGTTCCACGAGACGTCGGAGACGAGGTCCTTTATAACGGGGAAGGCGCGTATGGGATGGACGCGTATCTCCTGCCCCTCGTACTCCTCGACGCGCGTCTTGCACAGGAGCTTGGGCCGACCATTGATCTCCGCGCTGCACGAGCCGCAGTGCGCCGCCTTACAATTCCAGCGCACCGCGAGGTCGTTGGCCTGCTCGGCCTGAATCTTCAGCACCGCGTCGAGGACTACCATCCCCTCGATGGCCTCTATCTCGTACTCGACCTCCTTACCGCCCTCGGCGTCGCCGCGGAAGATCTTGAGCCGGTAGCTCTTGCCCTCTAAGGTGGCCTCTTCGTCGCTATGAACCTCGGCGTGCGCCTTGGAGGCCATGCCCTTCTGCTCGGCGGCACTATCACTCATCTACTCGCCCTCCTCGAACAGCTTCGCCAGGTGCTCGGGCATCGGCGGTATCTCCCGCTTCTCTATACCCACCTCGCCCTGTTGGTCCTTTTTGGAGATCAGGTTGACTCTGCCCAACTCCTCGTCCGGCCCGTCGTAATCTAGGCGCCACTGCGCGCCGCGGCGCTCGGTGCGCTCCAAGGCGCATCGGATGATGATCTCGGAGATCTGGATCAGGTGCCTCACGTCCTGCGCCGTGTGCCAGCCGGGGTTGAAGAGCGTCGAGCCCCCAACCCCGATATTCGGCAGCCGGTCCTTGAGCGCCAGCACCTTCCCGAGCCCTTCCTTCAAGGAATCCTCGTTGCGCATGAGGTTGGCGTGCTCCATCATCGTCTCCTGGAGCTCTTGCTGGATCTTGTACGGGTTCTCCCCCTCTCGCTTCTCCAGCGGTGCCATGACGCGCTTCTTCTCGGCGTTCAGCTCTTCTTCCCGGATCTCCGTCGAGTACCCGTTGCTCTTGACGTACTCGGCCGCGCCCATCCCTGCCCTGCGCCCGAAGACGAGCAGGTCGGAGAGCGAGTTGCCGCCGAGCCGGTTCGCCCCGTGCAACCCGCCTGCGACCTCGCCGGCCGCGAAGAGACCCGGCACGTTCGTCGCGCACGTCTCCGGGTCTACCTTCACGCCGCCCATCGTGTAGTGGATCGTCGGGAAGACCTCCATCGGCTCCTTGGAGATGTCTATGTCCGCAAGCTTGAGGAACTGCTCGTGCATCGTCGGCAGCTTCTTCATGATGCCTCTGTACCCGAGGTGCGTAATGTCCAGGAAGACCCCACCGTGCGGCGAGCCTCGCCCCTCCTGCACCTCCGTGTAGTTCGCCCGGGCGACCACGTCGCGCGAACTGAGCTCCATCCTCTCCTTGTCGTACCGCTCCATGTAACGCTCGCCCTTGGAGTTCCTGAGCAGGCCGCCTTCGCCGCGCACGCCCTCGGTAACGAGCAGACCGCGCACGCCCGGAGGCCAGACCATCCCCGTCGGGTGGAACTGCACCATCTCCATGTCCACCAGCTCCGCTCCGGCGTCGTAGGCGAGAACCGCGCCGTCCCCCGTCCCCTCCCAGGAGTTCGAGGTGACCTTGTAGATGCGCCCCCATCCGCCGGTCGCAAGCACGACCGCCTTCGTCTTGAAGTGGATAAACTTGCCCGTCTCGCGCGTGTACGCTAAAGCGCCGACGACACGGCCCTCGCTGTTCTTGAACAGCTTCGTCACCGCGGTCTCCATGTAGACCTGCGTGTCGGTGGCGAGAACCTTCTCCTGCATGGTCCGGATCAGCTCCAGGCCCGTGCGGTCGCCGACGTGGCAGAGACGGCGGTAGGTGTGCGCGCCGAAGGGACGTTGCGAGATCTTGCCCTCGGCCGTCCGGTTGAAGAGCGCGCCCCACTGCTCCAGCTCGTAGACCCGATCCGGGGCCTCTTTTGAGAACAACTCCGCCATGCGCCAGTTGTTGATGAACTTGCCGCTCTTCAAGGTGTCCTTGAAGTGCGTTTGCCAACCGTCGGCCGGGTCCACGTTCCCCAGAGAGGCCGCGATGCCGCCCTCGGCCATGACGGTGTGCGCCTTGCCGAGCAGGCTTTTGGTGACGACACCGACGGAGAGCCCGCGCTCGGTGGCGGCGACCGCAGCTCTGAGGCCCGCACCGCCGGCGCCGATGATCAGTACGTCGTGTTCCCTGACCTCGTGCGGGGAGGAGCCGTTAGCGTGTCCGTTCGCATCCATCTTCTACACCAACCTGAAGTCCGTTATTACACCCGCGAGGAGCAATCGTATGTACACGTCCGTGATCAGGAGCGAGAACAGGCTGAGCCAGGCCCAGAGCGCGTGCTGCCTGTTCAACACGCTCAACCAGTTGTACGCCTTACGCCGGGCGTTGCCGCCCTTGACGCAGGAGTAGCAGTCCACCGACCCGCCTATCACGTGCCGCAGGGAGTGGCAAGAAAGGCTATAGGTCCACAGCAGCGAGACGTTGACCAGGAAGATCAGGGACCCCAAGGTGATCCCGAACGACCCCTCGGGCAAGAACGCCCTGACCGTGTCTATCGTGAGGAACACGAGCAACACGAATGAGCCATACATGAAGTACCGGTGGATGTTGTTCCAAACGAAGAGCGCCGTTTCGCCCCTGTAATGCTCTGGGCCGCGCAGTTCGCGTTGCTGGGCCTTGCTGGAGCAGGCCGGCGGATCCCAGAAGAAGGCCCGGTAGTAAGCCTTGCGATAATAGTAGCACGTGGCCCGGAAGCCCAGCGGTAGCCAGAGGATGAAGATCGCCGGCGAGAGCCAGGCTGGTAAGAAGGATTCTCCTCCGACCGGCGGGGAGTAGAACGGCGAGAGGTAGTTCTCGTACTCGCCCCTGTCAAACAACATCACCGTGACGAATACGTAGATCCCGAAACCCACCAACGCGGCGGTGACGGCGATAGGACCCGTCCACCACGGCAACCGCCTGAGGACACCGGTCGTCGACCTGGCTATGTCACCGTAAGCCAATACCTGCTCTCCCTTCCTCTCGCCATCACGCAGCGACGTTCGACGCCAACGAAGTATAGAGTATTGCGTCCCGTGCTTTTGTGAAACTTTTGTTCGCCTGGTGCCCCCGCCGGCGAGATCCGGGCCGTCCCGTAAGCCGGATTCTGCTCTATCCCGCCATCCATCTCCGGGAAGGGCTACCCTCCCGGGCTCCTCCTGGGAGGAGCCGCGCCTACCAGCTCGGGGTTGCACCCCGAAGGGTGCACCCGCGAGACAATTTGGCTTGCTCGCACCGGTGGTTTACCTGGCCGGCCCCTCACGGGGTACCGCCGGTGGGCTCTTACCCCACCCTTTCACCCATCACCTGTGTTGGGGACCGCGTCTCTGGCGCGGTTTTTTCCAACCATCGGCTGGTCTGCTCTCTGTTGCACTTGACGTGGCGGGGGCCTTGCGTCCCCCGCCCCTCGGGTTGTTGGCCCGAGCGGCCTCTGCTACGAGTCCGGACTTTGCTCTACGCCCCGGAGGTAAACCCCGGCGGCGCAGCGACGGGTCGGACGGCCCGAACCTCCTTATGGATTATACCGTCGGGAACCCGGATCGCTCCACCGCCCGGCCGCGTCCAACGATTACGATGCACTTCGGGCTGAGGCGAACCTCGACCTTGCCGACCCCGCTCCAGCGACCCTGCCAGCGAGGGTCGTCTCCGACCGCCGGGTCGAACCAGGCGCCCGGGCTCCCCTCGGGTCCGCCTTCCGGTTCGAGGACGCCCTCGTAAGCACCGTAGTCGATCGGGTTGGCGAGCGCGGAGGAGGCGTCCCTGCGGTAGATACCGTTGCGCGAACGGAAGGACTGCACACTCGATGCGCTCGTCCCGAGGGCGCTCGCGATCCAGTCGTCCGAACGACCCTCTTCGACCCAACGCTGCACGTCGCCGATGAACTTCCTGAGCGAGACTCTCTGATTGATGCCCACGCCACCACCGTTCCTCTTCTTACCGCGGTCTTGGACCTTCCGTAGGATGTATCCTGCGAATATATCAGCGCAGCTTCGCGTAATGCAAATTTTCGGCGCTACCCTAAGTTTGTGGTAGCCTCGTTATATGGACGCTTTCATCGGTCTCGCGGTCGAGGTCTTGCGCCTCGTGCCCCTGACACTCGCCTTCTACGTCCCGGCTCTGGTGGGGTTCGCTATCCTGAAGGAGCGCGGCGAGGGCTACAGGGTCAAGGCGGCCCTGGCCTTCGCTTTGGGCTTGGGCGGGCTCGTCGCCCTGCAACTCCTGCTGCGCAGCGTCTCGGCGTCACAGGTAGCGGCGACGCTGGGCGTCTCCTGCGTCCAGATCGTCTTCGCGCTCCTCCTGGCGGCCCTCACCGTCTACAGGCTCGCCGACTGAGCGGAGCAGCGCCGGCCTCGGGGCGCCGCTCGCCGACGCGCCGAACGACCTCTAGCGCCCGCCGTCCCTCTCGATCCTCTCCAGCACCAGCTCGAAGGCCTCCGGTTGCATCCGCACGTCGCCAGTGTAAGGGTAATCGATGCGGTAGATCGCGTAGAGGACGAGGACGATCATCACCGTCAACGCCGCAACGGATAATCTG
>JADDPV010000232.1 GCA_016781705.1 Rubrobacter sp. | reverse complement strand
GCGAAGTTCGAGATCACCGAGATCGCCGACCGCGTCATGAAGCGCACCGGCCCCGCCCTCTTGTTCCACAACGTCGAAGGCAGCGACCACCCGCTCCTCATCAACGCCTTCGGCTCCAAGAGGCGCATGGCGATGTCTCTGGGCGTCGAGGACCTCAACGAGGTCGGAGCGCGCATAGAGGACCTGCTCGGCCTGACGAAGGGCCCCGGCAAGGGCCTGATGGCGAAGCTCCAGCTACTCCCGCGCCTCTACGAAGTCTCCAAGTTCCCCCCGCGCACCACGGGCAAGGGCCCCTGCCAGGAGGTCGTCTACCGTGACGACGAGGTGGACCTGGAGCGCCTCCCCGTGCAGACCTGCTGGCCCGAGGACGGCGGCCCGTTCATCACCCTCATGATGGTGCACACGCAAGACCCGGAGACCGGCGAGAGAAACGCCGGCATGTACCGTGTCCAGCGCTTCGACAAGCGTACCGCCGGCCTGCACTGGCAGCGCCACAAGACCGGCGCCGCGCACTTCGAGAAGGCGAAGAAGATGGGCAAGAAGCTTCCCGTTGCCGTGACGCTGGGGGGGGACCCGGCCACGATGTACTCGGCCTCCGCGCCCCTACCGCCCGGCATCAGCGAGTTCGTCTTCGCCGGCTTCCTGCGCAAGGAGCCCGTCAAGCTCGTCAAGTGCCTCACGAACGACCTCGAAGTCCCGGCGGAGGCGGAGATCGTCATAGAAGGCTACGCCGACCCCGAAGAGCCGCTGACCCTGGAGGGGCCGTTCGGGGACCACACCGGCTTCTACTCGCTCGCGGACTACTATCCGGCGATGCACGTGACCGCCGTGACCATGCGGAGGAACGCCATCTATCCCTCGACTATCGTTGGCCGGCCCCCGATGGAGGATGCATGGCTGGGGTACGCGACGGAGAGGATCTTCCTGCCGCTCGCGAAGCTGACGCTGCCGGAGATCGTCAACTACCACATGCCACCCGAGGGCATCTTCCACAACCTCGTCTTCGTCTCCATAGACAAGCAGTACCCGGGGCACGCCATGAAGGTCGGAGCCGGGATGCTCGGCATGGGCCTGATGAGCCTGGCGAAGATGATCGTGGTGCTCGACTCGGACGTGGACGTGGAGAACGTCTCCGAGGCGTGGTGGGTGACGTTGAACAACATAGACCCCGAGCGGGACATACGGATGCTCCCGGGGCCGATAGACGTGCTCGACCACTCCAGCCGCGCCTTCTCCTACGGCTCCAAGATGATCGTGGACGCCACCAGGAAGTGGCCCGAGGAGGGCTTCACCCGCGAGTGGCCGGAAAAGATCGTGATGAGCGACGACATCAAGAGGCTCGTGGACGAGAAGTGGGAGCGGTATGGCATCCCCCTCGACTAGCGGCCCCGCCCCAGGCCCCGCCTCGCGAACGACTCCCGGCAAGCTCCGCGTCCTGCTGGAGATGGTCAAGTGGGAGCACACGGTCTTCGCGCTCCCGTTCGCCTACGCCGGGATGCTCGCCGCCCCCGTGCCGTTCTCGTTGTCCAACCTCGTCTGGATCACGGTCGCGATGGTCGGCGCTCGCACCGCCGCCATGACCCTCAACCGCATCATAGACGCCGGGATGGACGCCCGAAACCCGCGCACCGCCGACCGCGCCATCCCGAAGGGCCTCATCGGGGTACGCGAGGCCTGGCTCTTCACCATCGCCTCCCTCGCCTTGCTGGTGCTCGCGACGTTCTTCCTCGCGCCGGTCACGCGCTACCTGTGGCCACTCGTCGTGCTCGGGTTCGTCGTTTATCCTTACACGAAACGGTTCACCTGGCTCTGCCATTTAGCGTTAGGGATCGCGAACGGCCTCGCGCCCGGGGCCGCGTGGGTGGCGGTGGCGAACGACATTTCGTGGACGCCGGCTCTCATCTGGGCGGCGGCGGCGCTGTGGGTCGCGGGCTTCGACGTGCTCTACGCCCTCCTGGACCGAGACTTCGACCTCGAGAACAGGGTCAACTCCGTGCCGGCCCGCTTCGGCGTGGGGCCGGCGCTGGTGATCTCGCGCGTCTGGCACCTGCTCTCGGTGGTTTTCCTGGTCGCGTTCGGCGTCGCGGCGGGCCTCGGGGTCGTATACTACCTCGGGGTCGTGGTGGTGGCGTGGCTGCTGTTCTACGAGCAGTCGCTGGTGAGACGGGATGACCTCTCGAAGCTGAACGTGGCTTTCTTCACGATGAACGGGGTCATAAGCCTCGTGTTCTTCGCGTTCGTGTTGCTGGACCGGGTGATCGGGTGATGGCGGTGCGATCGGCCTTCGTCGGCATAACCGGGGCGAGCGGGGCGCCGTACGCGGTGCGGCTCATCGAGGCGCTGGTGGAGAACGGTGTGTTTGTCGAGGTCTGCGCCTCGAAGATGGGTGAGAAGGTGCTGGCTTACGAGATGGGCGGCCTCTCGACGAAGAAGCTCGTTCAGAGCTACGGGGTCAAGCGGTACGCCCCCGACGACCTGTTCGCGCCGCCGGCGAGCGGGACGAGCGTGCCGGACGCGACGGTAATCGCGCCGGCGAGCGTCTCGACTCTGGGGAACGTCGCCAACGGCACGGGGACGAACCTGTTGCACAGGGTCGCGGACGTGGCGTTGAAGGAACGCAAACGGCTCGTGATCGTGGAACGCGAGATGCCCTACAGCCTCGTCCACATAAGGAACATGGCGGCGATCACCGAAGCCGGCGGCATCATCGTCCCGGCGGCGCCCGGCTTCTACAACCACCCGCAGACACTCGACGACGTCATAAATTTCGTCGTCGGCAAGGTCCTCGACGCGATGGGCGTCGAACACGCGCTCGTCGAGAGGTGGGGCCATAGGCGGCGCGAGCCGACGCGCGGTCCCACGCGCGAACAGAGAAGGGAGGCGTGAGATGCCGTACGCCGTGCCCGTCGCTTCGTTCTCGGACATCGAAGAAGGCTTCGTCGAGCGCGCTCACGGCGAGCTCTGGTGCCGCGTGGCAGCGGTAGACACCCGCGACCGGCCACACTACAGGATCTGGAATCCAATGTGGGAAGGTGAGACCGGCCCTACACCACCCTTCGACACACCCTTAAGGCGAAATACCCGGCCCGCCGACCGCACGTCTCACTCGCCTGCGTCCCCGACATCCGGTGACCCGTGTACTTGGCTTGCCGGGCTGAGTGGAACGATGCGCTCGCGGGCAAGCGGCGTGTCCGGGAGCTGTTCCTCGCCGCGCCCCCGCCGCTCGGCAACGACCCGGCGCCGATCTTCAACGGCGGCGTGGAGCACCCGGAGCTGGGCCAAGTGGCGCGTCGATCCCGGGACGGGCCGAGGGAGCCCCGGGTGTGACGAGCTCGATACCGCCGGAAGCCGGACATGAGACCCACCGGTAACGCGGGCAAAAAGGCGGTAAGGTCCGCGCCCGACCCGACCGCCCGCCAGCGGCTGCCCGAGGGCGAGGAGCGGGCGAGGCTCGTCGAGGAGATGTTCGACAGGATCGCACGCTCCTACGAGCTCCTGAACGTCCTAATGACCGGCGGGGCGAACAGGCTGTGGAACAGGAGCGCCGTCCACGCGGCGAACGTCGGCCCCGGCGACCGCGTCCTCGACCTCGCCTGCGGCACCGGCAGCCTCACCCGCGACCTCGCCAGGAGGGTCGGCCCCGGAGGCCGCGTGCTCGGGGTGGACTTCTCCGCCGGGATGCTGGAGGAGGCGCGGCGGCGGCCCGTTCCCAACGTCGAGTACCGGCTCGGGGACGCGACGCGGCTGACCGGCGTCGAGGATGACTCCTTCGACGCGGCAACCATCGCCTACGGGGCCAGGAACATCCCCAACCTCGACACGCTCTTCTCGGAGATGACTCGAACCGTGCGGCCCGGCGGTCGCGTGGTCTGCCTGGAGATAGCGCAACCGAAGGGGCGTCTGTACCCGGCCTTCTACTCCCTGTGGTTCGACCACGTGGTACCGTGGCTCGGCGGCAAGGTCTCGGGGGATGCGTGGGCGTACTCGTATCTGCCGCGGTCGGTGAAAGAGTTCGTATCACCGGACGAATTAGCTGCGATAATGAGGAGCAATGGACTACAAAACGTTACATGGAGGCCCCTCTCTGGCGGCATCGTTACGCTCCACGCCGGGACCAAACCTGGCTGAGAGCGCCTGCCAGTTGCGACGGGTGCTCCCCGGCGTCGCCGCGGAGGACCTGGCGCGCGTCGAGGAGTCGCTCGTGGAGGTGGCCGGGCGCGCCCCGGAGAGGCTCGTCGAGCCGGCGTTAGAGGCGCTGACGGCGGGGGGCAAGCGGCTGCGACCGATACTCCTGATCCTGTCCGCCCGGATGGGCGAGCCGGATCGCGACGACCTCCTTACCGCCTCCGTGGCCGTCGAGGTTTTGCACACGGCGACCCTGATCCACGACGACGTGGTGGACAAGGCCGAGTCGAGGAGGGGCATACCGACGACGGTGGCCTCTCATGGGCGCGAGGCGGCGGTGGCGACGGGCGATTACCTCTTCGCCGAGTCGTTCCACGGGCTCGCGGAGGTCGGGGACCCGAGGCTCGTGCGCGCCTTCTCGGAGGCGGCGATGGGGCTGGCGGCCGGGGAGCTGGAGCAGTTCCGCTCCGCGCGCGGTCCCGTCGAGGTCGAGGCGTACCTGGAGCACATCCGCATGAAGACTGCTGGCCTCTTCCGGGCCGCGTGCGTCGCGGGTGGGACGCTCGGAGGGCTCTCCTTGCGTCAGGTGGACGCTTTGGCGACCTACGGGCAGGCTCTGGGGCTCGCGTTCCAGATGTCCGACGACGTCATGGACCTGGTGGGCAAGCCGGGGCTGATGGGCAAGGGCGTGGGCGCGGACCTCGCCGAAGGGACGGTTACGTTGCCGGTCATCTTCGCGATGCGCGAAGGTGACGCGGACACGATAGGCAGGGTCCTCTCGACGCCGGACCCGCCGCCGGAGTTGTTGGAGGCCGGGATCGAGGCGGTGTTGGCGACGGATGCAATCCGCAAGACCGAAGTGTGGGCTTACGAGGAGGTCGAGGCCGCGATAGCTGGGCTCCAACTGCTGCCCGACGGGGCGGAAGCGGCCATACTGGAGGCGATAGCGAGCGAGGTGGTGGGCAGAGATGCTTGAGATCGGCGCGCCAGTCAGGAAGACGGACCTCTCGGAGATCCGGGAGAAGGTCCATGCCAGCGAACGCCTCTCCTTCGAGGACGGGATGAAGCTCTTCGAGTCCAACGACGTGACCGGGATCGGTCGCCTCGCGAACGGTGTGCGTGAGCGGCTCCACGGCGACCGGGCGTACTTCTCGCACAAGTACCGCATTTACCCAACCAACGTCTGCAAGTTTCGCTGCCGCTTCTGCGCCTTCCGGGTGAACAAGGGCGACGAGCGCGCCTACGAGTACCCGGCCTCGGAGATGCTCGGGGAGCTCGCGAAGGTGGATCTGCGCGGCGTCTCAGAGTTTCACGTCGTCGGCGGGCTGCACCCGGACTGGAGCTTCGAGGACTACCGCGACGTGGTCGCCAAGCTGCACGAGGCGTACCCCGACGTCCACGTCAAGGCGTGGACCGGCGTCGAGATAGACCACTTCACTACCCTGACCGGGAAGAGCGTGCGTTATGTTCTGGAGTCGTTGCGCGAGGCGGGGCTCGGGAGCTTGCCGGGGGGTGGGGCAGAGATCTTCGACTGGGAGGTCAGGCGCACCATCTGCCGGACCAAGTGTACCGGGGAGCGGTGGTTGGAGATCCACCAGACCGCGCACGAGCTGGGCATGAAGACCAACTCCACGATGCTCTACGGTCACGTCGAGACGCCCGAGAGCAAGGTGGACCACATGCTCCGCCTGCGCGAGTTGCAGGACAGGACCGGCGGGTTTCGGACTTTCATCCCGCTCGCTTTCCACCCGGACAACACGCGCCTCAAGCACCTGCCGCGCTCCACCGGCGCGGAGGACCTCAAGCACATCGCTATAGGAAGACTCCTTCTGGACAACATCCCGCACGTGATGGCGTACTGGGTGACGGAGACGCCGGAGGTGGCGCAGGTGGCGCTCTCTTTCGGGGCGGACGATCTGGACGGGACGCTCGTGGTGGACGAGGAGATCATAGACGCCGCCGGCGGGAGCCACGTGAGGGGCGCGATGACGAAGGAGCGGTTCGCGGAGATGATCCGGGAAGCCGGCCGCGAGCCCGTCGAGCGCGACACGGACTTCAACGTGATCCAGGCGTATTAGGAGGAGGCCTCCTCGATGCGCGTCGGCTTCATAGACTACTTGAACTGCCTCCCCCTCCGGCTCGGCCTCGAAGCTACCGGCGGCCTCGAAGGCGTCGAGCTCGTCGGCGGGACGCCGGCGGTCACCAACAGGGCCCTCCTCTCCGGCGAGGTCGAGCTGGGGCTCGTCTCCTCGGCGAGCTGGGCCCGTAACCGCGACCTGCTCTGGCGCGTGCCGGGCTACGGCATAGCCTCCGATGGACCCGTGATGAGCGTGCTGCTCGCCACTCGACGGGGGCTACCTTTGGGGACGGCGCAACGCGTGGCGCTTACGAGCGAATCCGAGACGAGCCACGTCCTCGCGGCGGTGTTGCTCGAGCGGATCTACGGCGTTTCCCCGCGTCGCGAGGTCGTCTCGGCGCGCCCCGAGTGGGCGCTCGCGGAGTACGACGCGGCGCTGTTTATCGGCGACACGGCGCTCGAAGTCAGGCGCATGGGCGGCGTAGAGGTGCACGACCTCGGGGCGTTGTGGCGGGAGCTCACCGGGCTGCCGATGGTCTACGCGGTTTGGGCGTCGCGGCGCGACCCGGCGCGCTACGGGTTCTGGGCCGACCGGGTGGCGCGGGCCGTCGCCTGGGCGGACGAGAACCTGGAGGCGGTCGTCGAAGAGGCGCGGCGGCGCGGGGCGCCCGCCACGGAAGAGGACTTGAGGACGTACTTTTCCCGCTGCATCCGCTATCGGGTTGGGTTGCGCGAGGGTGAAGGGTTGAAGAGGTACCTGGCGGAGGGCGGCCTGCTCGCCCCCGAGCGGCACTACGGGAGGGTCAGCGCATGACTAGCGCTTTGCTGGAGAAGGGTGTTTTGGATGCGGGCCTCGAAGACCGGGAGGCCGTGAGGAAGTTGTCGGGGCTCTTCGAGAGGGACTTCCTGGACCTCGCGCAGGAGGCGGACGCGGTTCGCAAGCGGCTGCATCCCAACGACATCGTCACTTACATCGTCGACCGGAACATCAACTACACGAACGTGTGCTGGGTGGCGTGCTCGTTCTGCGCGTTCTACCGGACGAAGCGGCAGGCTCAGAAGGGCGACGGGTACGTGCTGGGCGTCGAGCAGGTGCTGCAGAAGATCCAGGAAACCGTGGACCTCGGGGGGACGGGCGTCCTGATGCAGGGCGGACTGCACCCGGACCTGGGGATGGAATACATCACGCAGTTGTTCCGGGCGATACGCAAGGAGTTCCCGGAGGTGCAGGTCCACGCGCTCTCGCCCGCGGAGATCTGGCACTACGCCGACAAGGGCGGCCTGAGCCTCGATGAGACCCTCGTAGAGCTCAAGAAGGCCGGGCTGCAGAGCATCCCCGGCGGGGGGGCGGAGATCCTCACGGACGAGACGCGCGGGCGTATAGCGCCGGCGAAGAACACGACCGAGGCGTGGCTCGAAGTGATGGAGACCTGGCACTCTTTGGGGATGAAGAGCACGGCGACGATGATGTTCGGGATAGACGAGACGTACGAGGAGAGGATCGAGCACCTGTTGCAGATCCGCAACCTGCAGGCCAGGACCGGTGGCTTCACCGCGTTCATAGACTGGACCTTCCAGCCGGACAACACCACGTATCTCAAGAAGCACCCCGACTTCAAGAAGGCTTCTTCGCTGGATTACCTGAAGACGACGGCGATCAGCCGCATCGTGCTCGACAACGTGGCGAACATCCAGGCCAGTTGGGTGACGCAGCCGATGAAGACGGCTTCGATGGCCCTGCACGCCGGGTGCAACGACATGGGTTCGATCATGATCGAGGAGAACGTGGTCAAGAAGGCCGGCGCGAGCTATCACACCTCCGAGGAGGAGTTGCGGAGCGTGATCGAGCGCAGCGGCTTCCGCCCCGCCAAGCGCACCACCCTCTACGACCGCGTCCTGGAGCCCGGCGTCTCCGTCGAGGACATCTAGTGGGGGCCGACGCGTCCGCCGGCGCTTCGGCCACGGTCTTCGCGGCGGGCCTCGTACTGCCGGTCTCCTCCCCACCTATGCGCGACGGCGCCGTCCTCGTTCGCGACGGCCGCATCGCGTCCGTCGGCCCGCTCTCCGAGGTAGGGCGCGAAGCCCCCGATGCCGAGGTGCGCTACTTCCCGCGCTACGCTATAGTCCCCGGCGCGGTAAACGCCCACGGCCACCTGGGCTTCCGCCGCGGCGACGCGCCCTCCGGGGGCCCCTTCTCTAGCTGGCTCGAGGAGCTCATAAGCAAGCTCCCCGAGAAGGAGGCGTGGACCGCCGAGGCCGCCCGGGACTCCGCTCGCGAGGCCATAGAGGCGGGTACGACCTTCATGGCCGAGTCCTCGCCCTACGGCGAGTGCCTCCCACAGCTCGCCGGGTCCGGGATGGCGGGCACGGTCTTCGCGGAGTTCTTCCCGGGAGACTTCTCGGGAGCGGGGCCGGAGCAGAGGGTAAGCGCCATCTTCGAGAAGGCGCGCGAGCTGCGCGAAGGGCTGCCACCGCGGGTAGACTGCCGGGTGAGCGTACACTCACCGTACACGGTGGATCCTGAGTCGGGCGCGTTGGCGGCGCGGCGGGCGCGGGAGGAGGGCTCGTTGCTCGCTATACACCTCCAGGAGAGCCCGGAGGAGGTCGAGTTCGTGCGGGAGGGCACCGGCGGGCTCGCCGACATCTTTGGACAGAACAGGTGGGGCGGCAGGGGTGTCTCGCCCGTGCGGTACTTCGAGGAGATCGGGGTGCTCGCGCCCAACGTCATAGCGGCGCACCTCGCCACCGAGGTCGGAGATGCGGAGATCGAAATCCTGGCCCGGACGGGCGTCGCCGCGGCGCACTGCCCACGCTCCAACGAGTACCTGGACTGCGGCGTCTCGCCGGCGCCGGAGATGGTGCGGAGGGGCATCAGGGTCGGGATGGGGACCGACGGCCTGTGGAGCAGCCCGAGCATGAACCTCTTCGAGGAGACGCTGTTCGCCGTCAGGCTGCACGGCGTCAGCGGTAAATGGGGCCTCGAGCTCGCCACGTTGGGCGGGGCGCGGGCCCTGGGGATAGACGGCGAGACGGGGAGCCTCGAGGCCGGTAAGTGGGCGGACCTCGCGATCGTGGAGGCGGCCCTGGCCTCGAACGGAGCCGGAGGGGACCCCGAGATGGAGGTCCTGGAGGCCGCGGGGGGCGGCGGCGTGACCGCGACGGTCGTCGGCGGGAACCTCTTGCACGACCGGCTCGGCGCCTGAACCATTGCGCCGACGGGGGACGGTTGGCGGGGGCGCGTTGTACAATCGTGCGTCGTGAAGCGCGATTTGCAGGGTAGTTACGAGAGTAGACGTTCGTCATGATGCTCGACCGCGACAAGATCACGTTCTGGACCCGCGTGGGGGCTATCACGCTCGCCGCGATCTTCGTGGGCTCGTTCGTCCTTTTCGGCGTCGGCACCAATGTGAGCTACAGCATCTTCGACCTCTTCGGCGGCCAGGACCAGCAGGCCGAGCAGACGAACAACCCCGAGGAGCAGATAGACCGCGCCCGCGCCGACCTGGAGAAGGACCCGGAGAACCCGCGCGCCACAAGGCGCCTGGCCGGCCTGCTTATCCAGGCCGGCCGCACCGACGAGGCGATAGAGGTTCTGGAGGCGGGGCGCAAGACAGCCCCCGAGGACCCATACCTCCCACTCCTGCTCGGCCAGGCTCACGACCGGCAGGCGCAGGCCCTCACGGACGAGAAGCAGCGTCAGGCGGCCTACATGGAGGCCGGAGAAGCCTACGTCGCCGCCGCGGATCTCCAAGAGGCGGACGACAGGAAGTCCCAGGCGTACCTCTTGGCCGGGCAGGCGTACGAAGGGGCCGGGGACAAGGGCAGCGCCATCCGATATTGGAACGAGTACCTGAGGCTCGAACCCGAGGGCGAGCAGGCCGACGCCGTCAAGGAGCGCATAGGGACGCTCCTGGAGGGCGGCGAGACCACCAGCGCTGCAGGCGGCTAGTAGCCGCGAGATCGCCGAAAAATGATCCAAGCCCCGGTCGAGGGCGTATAATGGATGGCGGACGAGATATTTTAGGAGGAACGCGTGTACCAGTTGGCTTTGATCCCGGTGCTCGGCTCGGTGGGGCCGACCGAGCTGATCATACTGCTCAGCATCATCTTGCTCCTCTTCGGAGCGAAGCGTATCCCCGAACTCGCCAAGGGCCTCGGGACCGGCGTCCGCGAGTTCAAGAGGGGCACCTCCGGCGCGGCCGAGAAGGATGAGGTGTCCGGGAAGGAGAAGGACGGCGAGCTCACGGGCGGGATCGGCAAGGACACGCACAACGCCCGCATGCAGGAGGACGCCGCCCGCGAGGAGAGCGCCGCCGCCGAACGCACCGAGCAGCGTTCGGGCGAGCGCAGCTCGTAGCGATTTAGTAGACGCGGCGTTAGGCCGGCCACTTCTCCGATGGCGGAACGTCTGAGACTACGAAGCCGTCCGCGCGACGAGGCGCGGATGACCCTGATAGAGCACCTCGAGGAGTTGCGGTCCAGGATCCTCAAGGTTGGGATAGCGTTCGTCGCCGTGGCCGTCGTCGCCGCGTTCTTTATTCCCCAGATCTTCGAGTGGCTGCTCGAACCTTCCGGGTTGAAGGAACTAAACTTCATGGGACCGGCGCAGGGCCTCCTGACCGACATGAAGCTGGTGCTCTTCACGGCTTTTTTGCTGACTATCCCCGTGCTGCTCTACCAGATGTGGATGTTCGCGGCGCCGGCCGTCGGCGACGTGGGGCGGGGGTTCACCTACATACTCGTCGGCATGTCCTCGTCGCTGTTCCTCGCAGGGGTCGCGTTCGGGTACTACGTGGTGCTGCCCATAGGCTTGCAGTTCCTACTAGGCTATGCCCCCGACCGCTACCAGGAGGTGATCACGACCGACAGCTACCTGCCGTTCGTGACGCGCTTCCTCCTTGCCTTCGGCATCGTCTTCGAGCTGCCGGCCGCGACCTACGTGGGCGCCAAGCTCGGGCTCATAACCGCGCCTACCCTGCGGCGCTACCGCAAGCACGCCCTCGTCGTCAACGCCGTCCTCGCCGCCGCCCTCACGCCGGGCCAGGACCCGTTCAGCATGATCCTGATGGCCGTCCCGATGATCCTGATGTACGAGGCGAGCATCATAATCGCCCGCTTCGTCAACCCCGTCGTCCCTCACGAGGAAGCCCTCGCCGCCTCGCCGCTGCCGGTGCACCCCCACGATGAGCAGGACGACGGCTTCGACGAGGACGACGAACCCTCCGAGGAGTACGAAGAAAACCCCGAAGACACGCGGAGCGAAAACGGCCGCCGCAACGGGGCATATCGCGGTGAGGACGACGCGGTCGAGCGGGACCTGTAAAGGCGGCTAACCTTCCGCGAGCCAGGCGCTCCGCGAAGGTCCCGAGCCTTCGAAGCCCGTTACGGTGTTGCGTCCTTAGGCCGACAAGGGAAAACCCGCTGGCGCGGCGAGATCCCGCGATCGCGTCTCACACCCGAACCTCCAGTCCGAAAAACTGGCGTGGGCGCTGCTTCGAAAGGGCGCTGGTTTTTGTGACGCTGCATCGGGAGGTACGCTGATCTTGTCCGGGAAAAACGCGCAGACGCCTGCGAGGTACTCGCTCGCGTTCGTGGTGATAGTGGCGGTGTTCGTGACGTGCCTCATCACGGCGAACATAACGGCCGTCAAGCTCGTCGGCGCGTTCGGGCTGGTGCTGAACGCGGGGACGCTCATATTCCCCATCAGCTACATCTTCGGCGACGTGTTGACTGACCGAGGTCTACGGCTACCGGGTGGCGCGGCGTGTGATCTGGTTGGGCTTCGTGTGCAACCTCCTGGCCGTCACCACCATCGTCGCCGGTGGGCTACTCTTCGCCGCTCACTTCTGGGACGCCCAGGACGCCTACCAGCGCATCCTCGGCTACGCCCCTCACCTGCTCGTGGCTTCCTTCCTCGCCTATCTCGTCGGCGAGTTGACCAACTCCTCCTACGTCCTCGCGAAGATGAAGGTCGCCACGAACGGCCGTCACCTCTGGAGCCGCATCATCGGATCGACCCTCGTCGGCCAGGGCCTGGACACGCTCGTCTTCACCCTCATCGCCTTCGCCGGGGTTATCCCCCCTCGGCGATGCTCGTGGCCATCCTCACCGGCTGACTCGCCAAGAGCGCCTACGAGGCTTTGGCTACCCCCCTCACCTCCCTCGTCGTGAACCGCCTCAAGCGTTCGGAAGGCGTGGACCACTACGACCGCGACACCAGCTTCAACCCACTCCCCATCGGCCGCTGAGGTCCGCCGCCCGCCGCGACGACCTGTAAGATAATGGGACGCAACAGACGGCGAGGAGACGCTCCGTGCAAGACCATGCCCCGACCTTCGGGCTCTGGTACGATTTTCGGCAGAGGTTGCCCCTCGGGGACTACGCGAGCTTCTACGCAGAGTGCCTGGAGGAGATCGAAGAAGGTGAGAGGCTCGGGTTTACCGGCGTTTGGCTCTCGGAGCACCACTTCGTGGACGACGGTTATTTGCCTTCGCCGCTCGTCGTCGCGGCGGCGATAGCGGCGCGCACGACGACGATGAGGATCGGGACGAACGTGCTGCTGTTGCCGATGCACCACCCGTTGCGCGTCGCGGAGGACGCGGCGGTGGTGGACCTCCTCTCCGGTGGGCGGTTCGTCCTCGGGGTCGGGCAAGGGTACGTGCAGCACGAGTTCGAGGCTTTGGGCTTCGAGCGCAGGTACCGGCCTTCGCTGTTCGAGGAGGGGATCGAGATCATACGTCGGGCCTGGAAGGAGGGGCGCACCGGGTACGAGGGTAAACGCTGGAGCCTCCCCGACCTGCCGTTCGAGCCGCGTCCGAGCGGGTGGCTGCCCATCTACATAGGGGCCTTCGCGGACCCTGCTATAGACCGCGCCGCGCGGCTGGCGGACGGCTTTCTGGCCTCTGCGGGCGGCGGGGCGTTCGGAGAGACCTACCGCAAGGTCCAAGACGCCCTCGCCCGGCACGGGCGGGGGGACGAGGACTTCCCTTACGTCGCGTCCGGGGTGGCCTGCGTACACGAGGACGCCGGCCGGGCGCGCGAGATCGTGGCGCCCGCTATCGCCTACCAGCGCACGCGATACGCCGAATGGGGCACGGACCGGGAGAAGCCGAGGCCCGAGCCCATAAGCCCCGAGGACCTGCCCTGGGACCGGTATCTCGTCGGTACGCCGGACGAGGTGGCGGAGGGCCTGATCGGGCTGCACGAGGAAGCGCCCTACGACCACTTCTGCTTCTGGGGTCGCCTCCCCGGCGTCTCCCACGAGCAGGCGCTCGCCAACATGCGCCTCTTCGCCGAGCGCGTCGCCCCGAAGGTCCGCGAGGCGGTCGGGGCAGAGTGAAGGCGACACCATCCACGGTCCTCTCGCCCCGGGAGACGGCCTTCCTCGTCCGCCAGCGGGTCGCCCGGCTCGCGACCGCGGACGCCTCCGGCGTTCCGCACAACGTCCCCGTCTGCTTCGCCCACGACGGCCGAGACCTGTACGTCGCCCTCGACGAGAAGCCGAAAGACGTGCCCGCGACGCGCCTCAAGCGCGTCCGCAACGTCCTGGAGAACCCGAACGTCACCCTCGTCGCCGACCGCTACTCGGAGGACTGGAGCCTCCTGGCGTTCTTGATGGTGCGCGGGAGGGCGGAGATCCTGGAGCCGGAGACGGACGAGCACCGCGCCGCCGTGAGGCTCCTGCGCGGCAAGTACCACCAGTACGAGAACATGCGCATAGAAGAGAACCCGGTCATCGCCGTCCGCCCCGAGCGCGCCGCCTCCTGGGGCGCCCTGGACGCCTCGCCGGGTGGGGGACGCCCGCTCCTCGACGGGGTGCGGGGCCGCCGCTCCGTACGCGAGTACCTGCCGCTGGAGGTCCCCGAGAGCGTCGTGGACGAGGTACTCGAGGCCGCCCGCTGGGCCCCCTCGCCGCACGGGAGGCAGCCCTGGCGCTTCGCCGTCGTCACGCGGAGAGAGACGAAGAAGCACCTCGCCGACGCGATGGGGGAGGAGTGGCGCAGGAATCTGAAGATGGACGGCAAGGATGCGGAGGTGGTCGAAAAGCGCCTGAAAGGCTCCCGGCGGCGCCTCCTCGACGCCCCGGTGCTCGTCCTGCTGTGCCTCTTCCTCGAAAACCTCGACGATTACCCGGATGAGACCCGCCAGGCAAACGAGACCATGATGGCCGTGCAATCTTTGGGGGCCGCCGCCCAAAACGCGCTGCTCGCCGCCTACGACCTCGGGCTCGACGCGGGCTGGATGTGCGCCCCGCTCTTCTGCCCCGAGAAGGTCGTCGAGGCTTTGGGTCTCGATACCTCGCTCGTCCCGCACGCCCTGCTCACGCTCGGCTACGCCGCCGGCGACCCGCCCAAGCGCCGCTCGCGCAGGCCGCTCGACGAGCTGGTCGTCTACCGGGAGCGGTAGAGCGAGAGCGGTGGGGTGAGGCGAGGTGCCGCACACCGTATGTTGGGGGCGTTGAGGTGTTCGGTCCCGGCGTGCGATACTTGCGGCGCGCGCCGGGCCACCGTCGGGCGCGCGCTTCACGACGTGGCGGCGACGACGCGGGGGAGAATGCGTGGGCGGGGGGTTCGAGAAGTGGCGGATGCTGCCGTTGGGTGTCCTGATCTTTTGCGCCGTCTGCTCGCTGAACGTCGTCGTCTTCGGCCCAAATTTCGTGCAGCGTCCTTCTTCCGGGGGAGCCGATGAAGCCCCGCGAGCGGCGAACGCGGCGGCGACGGAGGCGGCGAGCTGCTCGGGGGCGCTGGCGAAGGACTATGCATGTTACCAGAAGCGTTACCGGGACCTGGTGCGCGAGGAGGGCGTCGAGAGGGCCTTCGTGGAGTTGAAGGCCGAGTACGAGGAGGGGGGGTTCGTGCGGACCAACTGCCACCAGATGACGCACGTCGTCGGGCGCGCCGCCCTCGAGCGGTACGGTGACGTGCCGGGCTCTTACGCCAAAGGCGACAGCTTTTGCTGGTCCGGCTACTATCACGGGGCGATGGAGGCGGCTGTGGCGCGGATCGGGCCGGAGAGGATCCTCTCGGAGGCCAACGGCATCTGCGCGGACCTCGGCGACGGGCGGGATCGGTACTCCTTCTACCACTACAACTGCGTGCACGGCCTCGGCCACGGCTTTATGCTCATGCGGAACAACGAGCTCCTCGAAGCCCTCGCCGCCTGCGACACGCTCCTCGATGCCTGGGAGCGTGACGGTTGCTACGGCGGCGCCTTTATGGAGAACGTCGTTACCGGCACGAACAACCCGGCTCGCCCCTCCACCAGGTACCTGGACCCCGCGAGGCCCCTCTACCCCTGCACCGACCTCGCCTACCAGTACAAGGACCAGTGCTACGGTATACAGACCTCATACGCCCTGGAGGTGCAGGGGGACGACTTCTCCAAAGTCTTCGCGCTCTGCGGGCAGATAGAGCCCGATTTTTGGGCGACGTGCTACGGTGGGATCGGGCGTGACGCCTCCGGCCGGAGCAACAACAATCCGGCGAAGATAGAGATGGTCTGCGCCCTCGGCGCGGGGTACGAGGCGCGCTCGGGCTGCGTGAACGGGGCGGCCACAACCTTCGTCTCCTACTACGATACCGACGCGCAGGCCAGAGAGCTGTGCTATTCCGTGGACCCGATCCTGCAACCCGCGTGCCTCCAGACTACCGCAGAGTACTACGCGACGCTGTAACGGCCGAAGGCCGGGTGAAGCGGGGCCTCATCGCGTCCACGCTCGCGAGCATAGTCCTCGGGCTCGCCATGATCGGGAGCGCCCTCTTCTGGCTGCTCTACCCAGCTGCGCCGCCCGCTGAAAGAACCGCCGCCGACTCGTACACGCTGGAGGAATTGGCTCGACACGACGGCGTTGACGGCCACGACTGCCTCGTCGCGGTGGACGGCGACGTCTACCTCATAGAGGGCTTCGCGCTGTGGAGCATGGGCCGGCACACGCCCTCCGGCGGCCGGGCCCGCTGCGGCCTCGACCTCACCGAAGTCATTGACGAATCGCCCCACGGTAAGAGCAAGCTGCGCCTGCTAAAGAAGGTGGGTACCCTAGAGTAGAGGCGAAAAGACGCCAGCTCTTCGTTCGAGAGCCGCACGATCAACGCCTCGCCCGGCTTGGCACCGGCGATCCCGCACAACCCAGAACCGGAAATTCGAGACCAAGAGTCCCGAAGAAAAGGAACGAGTGTGTGACCTCGCCTCCGGTTGCTTTGTGGAGAGGACCGCTAGTACGTCTCCTTCCCGGTGTTCGTCTCGTCGTCCGCCTCGTGGAGTTCCCCGCGCTCTTGCTTGCCCGCAAACGCTTCGCCACCATCAAGAGCCTCTTCTCGAACCTCCTGCTCTCCTGCGGCGGACCGCGGAACGTCGGTTCCGCGCGGGCCAGGCACCGATGGGAACCTATCTGGGGCGCGGCGGAAGCGCAAGAGGCGGGTGGCGCGCCTTTGCGAAGCCCTTCCCGCCGACGCTTCTCGCTAACGGGCTCTGGTCGCTTCGTGGACTATCTCGCACGCCCGTCGAATATGCTCGCTCTAACTCACCACCCGCGACCGCTCGGGCGTGCCGTAGAGCGTGGTGCGCCGGCGGGGAATACGGCCGATCTCCAAGATCATCCGTTCCAACTCCTCGGGCGTCATCTCCTGGCCGTGGCTGGCGCCCGCCGCCCGCGAGATGCTCTCGTTCATCAGCGTCCCGCCGAGGTCGTTGCAGCCGGCCTGCAGGCACAGCTTCGCGCCTTCCTCGCCCATCTTCACCCAACTGACCTGCACGTTGTCTATGTAGCCGTGGAGCGCGATCCTGCCGACCGCGTGCATCTTGATGGTCTCGGCGAGGGTCGGCCCCCGCCGAGAGCGGCCCTGCAAAAACAGCGGCGCCCCCATGTGCACGAACGGCAGCGGCACGAACTCCGTGAAGCCGCCCGTCTCCCTCTGTATGTCGCGCAACACCACGAGGTGACGCGCCCAGTTCAGCGGTCCGTCCACGTGGCCGAACATGATCGTGGTCGTCGCCTTGAGCCCGACGCCGTGCGCTTTGCGCATCACCTCCGACCATTGCGCGGTGTTTATCTTGTCCGGGCAGATGACGGCGCGCACCTCGTCGTCCAAAACCTCCGCCGCCGTCCCCGGCAGCGTGCCCAGCCCCGCCTCCTTGAGTTCGGACAAGAACTCCTCGATCGTGACGTCCAAAGTCCGTGCCCCCTGCCACACCTCCAGCGGCGTGAAGGCGTGGACGTGCATATCGGGGACCTCCTCCTTGACCGCGCGCAGGTACTGCAGGTAGTTTCGGCCGGTAAAGCTACCGTGGATGCCCCCGACCATGCACACCTCGGTCGCCCCGCGCTCCCACGCCTCGCGCGCCCGCCGCGCCACCTCCACCGTATCCAGGAGGTACGGGTCGCCGCGCAGGTTGAGCGACTTCGGGCCCTTGCTGAAGGCGCAGAAGCGGCAGCGGAAGTAGCACAGGTTGGTGTAGTTGATGTTGCGGTTGACGACGTAGGTGACCTCGTCGCCGTTGACCTCGCGCCGAAGATCGTCCGCCACCCGGCACAGCTCCGCCAGCTCCGTCCCGCGCGCGGTGAAGAGCAGGGAGACCTCCTCTTCCGAGAGGTCCCGCTCCCCGGCCGCCGCGAGCGCTCGCGCGAACTCCGGGCGCGTCTTCGACGGGCGTGCTCCCCGGACCTCGCGCACGGTATGCTCCGGCACCTTCTCCGTCGTCCCCGGCGCCCACTCCTCGACGCGCGCGAAGCCCTCGGCGTCGATGCCGGCCCAGACGCGCGACCTCAGGCCCTCGTCCACCCAGCGCTCCGCGTCCAGGGCGTAGCGCGGGTGAAGCGTGAGCCGCTCGAGGAGCAGGTACCCTTTGTCCTCCGCCGCCCGCTCCAGCTCGGCGAGGTGCGGCCAGGGGCGCTCGGGGTTGACGTGGTCCGGGGTGACGGGGGGGACGCCGCCCCAGTCGTTGATGCCGGCGTCTAAGTAGCGGGTGTAGGGGGGGGCGCCGTTGCTCGCGCTCTCCGCCAGGTTCGGCGGCGCCTGCACGGCTACCTCGGGCGGGAGCAGGAGCCGGGCGAGCGCGATGGTGGCGAGCATCTCCCCTTGCGAAGGCTCGGGCCAGTTCGCCATGCGCGTCCCCGGTTTGGCCCGGAAGTTCTGGACAATGCACTCCTGGACGTGGCCGTGCCGGTCGTGGCTGTCGCGGATGGCGAGGATGGTGTCCACCCGCTCCTCGACCGTCTCCCCGATCCCGATCAGAACACCCGTCGTGAAGGGCACCCGCAAGCGTCCCGCCGCCTCCAGCATCTCCAACCGCTTCTCCGGCGCCTTGTCCGGCGAGGCCCAATGCGACATCCCCCGGCCCAGGAGCCTCTCCGAGACCTGCTCGACCATGATCCCCTGCGAGACCGACACCTCCCGCAACGCCCGCACCTCGTCCTCCGAGAGCACGCCGGGATTCGCGTGCGGCAACAGCCCCGTCTCCTCCAACACCAGTCGGCAGCAGTGGGCGAGGTACTCGACCGTCGTCCCGAACCCCAAAGCCTTCAGCTCCCGTCGCGCCTCGGGGTACCGCTTCTCCGGCTTGTCCCCGAGCGTGAACAGCGCCTCCTTGCACCCCGCCGCGGCCCCCGCCCGCGCGATCCCCAAAACCTCCTCCGGCGAAAGATAAGCTTTCTCCCCGGGACGCGGCCCGTGCGCGAAGGTGCAGTACCCGCAGTTGTCCCGGCACAGCTGCGTCAGCGGGATAAACACCTTGCGCGAGTAAGAGACTCGAGGCCCGAATGCCCGGTCCCGAACTCCCGCCGCCGCCTCCATCGCCAGGGTCGGCTCCGCGTGCGCTAGCCGCGCGAGCCCGTACGCCTCCTCGCCGGAGACCCGCCCCGAAAGCGCCGCCCCGACAAGCTCCTCGTGGTATGTTGCACCTGTTCTCATAGCCGATCAGTATACCCTCGCATCGTCACACACAGCACTCGACTATACCTGACAAACTTTATCGGAAATAGTTTAGAATGTGCGCCCGTAATGCTCAGAGAGGAGAGAGGAAAGCCGTGAGCGAGCAGGAGATACAGCAGAAAGGCTACGTGCACCCGGAGGCGTTGGTGACGACGGAGTGGGTCGCCGAGCACCTGGGGGATACCGAGAACGTGCGCATCGTGGAGTCGGACGAGGACGTCCTGCTCTACGACATAGGCCACGTCCCGAACGCGGTGAAGATCGACTGGGTGGAGGACCTCAACGACCCGATCACCCGCGACTACGTCTCCGCCGAGCGTTTCGCCGAGTTGTGCGAGGAGAAGGGCATAAGTCCCGATACCACGGTGGTCTTCTACGGTGACAAGAACAACTGGTGGGCGACCTACGCGCTGTGGGTCTTCAGGTTGTTCGGGCACGAGAACGTCTTGGTGATGGACGGTGGACGCGTGAAGTGGGAGGCCGAGGGCAGGGAGATGACGCAGGACGTCCCGAGCTTCCCGCGCGCTTCCTACCCGGTCCCCACGCGCGACGATTCGAAGATCCGGGCGTTCATGGACGAGGTGAGGGCTCACTCGGAGCGGGGCGGGGCCCTGGTGGACGTGAGGAGCCCCGGGGAGTACAGTGGGGAGCTCCTCCACATGCCCGACTACCCGCAGGAGGGGGCCTTGAGGGGCGGGCACATCCCGGGGGCGGCGAGCGTACCGTGGGCGCGGGCGGCTAATGAGGATGGGACGTTCAAGTCGGCCGAGGAGCTGCGCGGTATCTACGAGGGCGAGGCCGGCCTGAAGGAGGGCGACGACGTGGTGGTGTACTGCCGCATCGGGGAGCGTTCCTCGCACACGTGGTTCGTCTTGACGTACCTGCTCGGCTACGAGAACGTCAAGAACTACGACGGTAGTTGGACGGAGTGGGGCAACGCGGTGCGCGCCCCGATAGAGCGCTAGGGGCGCCCGCATCTTGAGCCGGCAAGAGCGCATAGCGGTGCTCATCGAGCACGCGAGGAACCCCCGCCGCAAGTGGGCCATGCAGGACGCAGACGTGGCGATGCCCGGCGGGAGCCCGGAGTGCGGGGGCTCCGTGGTCGTGTACCTCAAGGGCGACGGGGATGGAGGGGTCAGCGATCTCTCCTGGACCGGCGAGGGCGACACGATCGGCATGGGTGCGACGAGCATCGTGATCGAGAGGGTGCTTCATGAGCGGCTCTCGATGGACGCGGTCCTCGACCTCGACTACGACGGGTTCGTGGAGGACCTGGGACGCGACGTGATCGGGAACCGCACCCGCAACGCCACCATGGGCCTCTCCACCCTCAAGTCCGCCGTCAGGAAGTACCTCAAGGACCAGCGAGCCGACGCCCCGAAGGAGCGCACGGTAGCGTAGCAGGACGACGAAAGCCAAGCGAACCGGACGGGGCCGCTTCGCGGCCCCGTCCGTCTTCGGGCGTCCGGGCCGCTCCGGTTCCGCTAAACTCCTTGTCATGAGTGAACGACGAGACGGCCCCCTCTGGGGTGGAAGGTTCGGAGCGACACCGGCGGAGGCGTTCGAGCGCCTGAACGCCTCCATCCCCTTCGACGTCAGGCTCGCCCCCTACGATATAAGGGGATCCATCGCCCACGCCGGGATGCTGGGCCGGCAGGGTATCGTCTCGGAGGAGGAGTCCGCCGAGCTGGTATGGGGTCTCCGGGCGGTGCTGGAGGAGGTCGAGGCCGGCGGATTCTCGTGGACACTCTCCGACGAGGACGTACACACCGCCGTCGAGCGGCGGCTGCGAGAGAAGGTCGGCGATGTGGCGCTCAAGCTGCACACGGGCCGCAGCCGCAACGACCAGGTCGCCCTCGACCTGCACCTCTTCGCCCGCGACGCCGCCGGGCGGGTGCGCGAAGCACTCGTGGAGGCGATGCGCGCCCTCGTCGAGGTCGCCGGGGTGCACCAAGACCTCGTGTTGCCTGGTTACACGCACCTGCAGAGGGCGCAACCCATCTTGCTCTCACACCACCTGCTCGCCCACTTCTGGGCCTTCCGCCGCGACCTCGTCCGCCTCGACGCCGCGGCCGCGTCGGCGAGCGTCTCTCCTCTGGGCGCTGCGGCTTTAGGGGGGACCCCGCATCTCGTGGACCCGCGGTTAACCGCGGCCGACCTCGGCATGACCCCATTCGAGAACTCGCTCGACGCCGTCTCCGACCGGGACTTCGCCCTCGATCTCCTCTACGCCCTCGCGGTGCTCGGGGTACACCTCTCCAGGCTCGGGGAGGAATGGGTCCTTTGGACCTCTCCGGAGTTTGGCTTCGCCACGCTAGACGACGCCTACTCCTCCGGTTCCTCCATCATGCCGCAGAAGAAGAACCCGGATGCCTTCGAGCTGATGCGCGGCAAGTCAGGGCGCCTGATCGGGGACCTGGCCGCCCTGCTCGTGACGCTCAAGGCCCTCCCTCTTGGCTATTCGAAAGACCTCCAGGAGGACAAGGAGCCCCTCTTTGACGCCGTGGACGCCGTCCTGCCCGCTCTCGCCGCGCTCCCCGAGATGCTGCGCACCGCCCGCTTCGATGGGGGACGCATGGCGAAAGCCGCGGGCGGCTTCGCGCTGGCGACCGAACTCGCCGACTTCCTGGCGGTGCGGGGCGTGCCGTTCCGGGAGGCGCACGCGGCCGTGGGCAGGCTCGTCCGACGTCTCGAGGAATCCGGCGTCCCGCTCGAAGAGGCACCCGCGGAGATGCTCGTCGCCGCCCACCCGGCCCTCGCCGAGGTGCCCCGCGACCTGCTCACGCCGGAGGGCAGCGTGGCCAACAAGAAGTCCCCCGGCTCGACCTCCCCGTCCTCCGTCGAGGCGCAATTGCGGGAAGCTCGGACTTTCCTCGGCGGTTTTTGAGGCGCTCTGAGGGGAAAAGCCACCCGCGGCGACGACGTGGTAGCGCCGCGGAGTGGCTCGGACGGGCATAATGGCGGCGCGGACGAGAGCGGCGGAAAGGACGGGGAGATGCGCATAGTCCAGATGTCCGATATACACGTGGGGTCCGGGCTGTTCCGGCCGGACTTCCTCTCGGCGGCCATAGACGAGGCGAACGCGCTCGCGCCCGACCTCGTCGCCGTGGTTGGGGATCTGACGATGGAGGGTTACCGCTGGGAGTTCGAGGAGGCGCAGGGCTACCTGAGCCGCCTCGAGTGCGAGAACGTGGTCGTGGCGATGGGCAACCACGACGCCAAGAACGTCGGCTACCGGCATTTCGAGGAGTTCTTCGGGATGCGCGAGACGGCACGCGTGGTACCGACGCCCGACGGGGAGGCGAAGGTAGTGTGCCTCGACTCGACCAAGCCCGACCTCGACGAGGGCGAGCTAGGAAGGGAGCATTACGGCTGGCTCGACTCCGAGTTCCGGGGTTGGGACCGGGGGCCGAAGATATTGATGATCCACCACCACGTCCTCGCCGTCCCCGGCACGGGGCGCGACGTGAACATCCTGCTCGACGCCGGCGACGTCATGGCGATCCTGCGAGAGGTAGGGGTGGACATGGTGCTCTCCGGACACCGCCACGTCCCCTACGTATGGAGCATCTCGGGTGTGAGGATCGTACACTCCGGGACGGTCAGCAGCATGAGGGTGCGCGGCACGATGCCGCCTTCGTACAACGTCATCGAGTTCGACGAGGAGAAGGTCGAGATCTCGCTGCGCGAGCCCGGAGAGAAGGAGGCGCAACCCCTCGCCTCCTTCTCTCGCCGGCCCGTCACCACCAGCAAGTTCTACCCGGACTTCGACCGCTTCGTGAAGTATGACCGGCTGCCGTTCCTGAAGGAGTAGCCGCGAGCTAACCCAAGAACCGCTCGGCT
>JADDPV010000077.1 GCA_016781705.1 Rubrobacter sp. | reverse complement strand
TCGGGCGACGTGAAGGTGGCGGACTTCGGGATCGCGCGGGCCGCCGCTTCCTCGGCGGTCACGGCGACTAGCGTGATCCTGGGCACCGCGGCTTACATGTCCCCGGAGCAGGCCAAGGGCGAGCCAGCCGCCCCGAGGAGCGACCTGTACTCGTTGGGCGTCGTGCTCTACGAGATGCTCACCGGCAAGGTGCCCTACGAAGCCGAGACCCCCGTGGCCGTCGCCGTGAAGCACATCAACCAGCCCTCGCGCCTACCCAGGGAAACCCACCCCGAAGTCCCCGAGGGCCTGAACGCCGTCGTCGCGAAGCTCCTCGCGAAGAATCCCGAGGACCGCTACGCGAGCGCCGCCGAGGTCGTAGAGGATCTCCGCCGGGCCCGGCGGGGGGAGGCCCCGGTCGCCCTGGGCGTCGCCAACCGGAGGGTCAAAGCGGCGCAAGAGGAACCGACGCTGGCCTTGAGGCCCGGTGGTGACGCGGGGCGTAGGGGGAATGCGGGGGACACGCGGCGGCGCGGGAGAAGGATCCCGCTTTGGGTATTGGCCGCCTCGGTCGCCCTATTGACCTCGTTGAGCGCGATCGCCTGGACCGTATCAGGTGACCGTTTCGAGAGCCGGGACGCGACGCGAACCTCGGCCGCGCTGCTCGAGGAGGCGCGCCGTGCCCTGGGGAGCAAGGTCGAGGTCCCCGACACGGTGGGGCTAGAGAGGGCCGAGGCGCAGAGGCGGCTCGTCGGGGCGGGCTTCGAGGTGGACATTCGTCCCGTCGAGAGCCTCGAGAGAGACGCCGGGAGAGTGCTCGAGCAGTCGCTGCCCGGCGGCGAGAGGGCGGAGCAGGGCGCCAGAGTCTCCCTCGACGTCGGCGAGGGCCCCGACACCGTGCCGGTCCCCGAGCTCTCTGGACTAAGGCTCGACGAGGCGCGGCGCGTGCTCGATGAGGTCGGCCTGCTTTTGGGCGACATGGACGTGGCTCCGAGCGACACCGTACCAGAGGGCATGATCGTAGAGCAGAATCCCCCGGCCGGCGAGGAGTTGAAGCCAGACGCCCCAGTGGACCTCACCCTCAGCTCTGGCCCCGAGCAACCCCCCGCCCCCGAACCGGCGGCGCCGGCCGCCGCGCCTGCCCCGGCCCCCATTCTGCCGTACTACGCTCCCGAGACCTACTATGAAGTTACTCCCACTACTCCGGCGCCCGCCCCGCGGCAGTACGAGCCGGCCCCCACGCCGCCCGCCGAGCCGGCGCCGGCGGCTACCGAGCCCGTGATTCCCGGGCCCGTGACGCCCGACCTGTCGGGTCTCCCGTTCTTCGGGGACGATGGCGCCGGCCGCGCGCCTAAAGGGCGTACAGATTAACCGATGGGTCCACCCTCGGCCTCCCAGTCGTACACAAGCCCCCGCCGACTCTCCCAAAAGTTGGTGACATCCAGCCTTATGCCGTCCGGGTAGGGGAAGAACGTCACGTAGTAGCCCCGTCGTGCTCGGGGTAGTAGCGTGCCTCCGTCGCCTCGATGCTCGCGAAGCGTAGCCCCCGCGCGGCGTGGTCCATGGCGGCCTCGTCCACGACCCGTGCAAGCAAAGGTGGCGCAACCCCGGCGCGTAGGGACTTGGCCCGGGACCCCGGCCTGGTAGGCCGTAGCGTGTAGCCTGTCTGGCCGTTCCAGTAGCGGACTCGTGGCTCGCCGCCGATGAGCCTATACCGTTTGCGGAGGCTCAGCACGGCCTCGCGTGGTCGCACAACCCTTATGAGCGCCGGAGTACGCGAACCGTGACGTAGACGTGGCCCAGCCAGATCACCTCGACGCTCAATGGGCTTCCTACCGGTCTCGCCCGATCTCGCGCCGCCACCGCTCGCGGCCCTCAACGTACAGGTCTCCGCCGTAGAGGTCGTTGACGACCACCACCGGGAACTCCTCGACCAAGAGCCGCCGCACCGCCTCCGTGCCGAGGTCCTCGTATGCGATGACCTCCGCCTCCTTCACGCACCGGGCGAGGAGCGCCGCCGTCCCTTCTATGGCCCCGAAGTACACGCAGCCGCTCTCGCGCATCGCCTCCCGTACTATCCCGGAGCGTGAGCCTTTGCCGACCATGCCCTTGAGGCCGCGTTCGATCAGGAGGGGCGAGTAGGAGTCCATGCGCGAGGCGGTCGTAGGTCCGGCCGGCCCGAGGGCGTGCCCCGGCCGCGCGGGGGCGGGGCCGGTAAAGTACACGACCTGCCCTTCCGGATCGAAGGGCAGGGGCTCGCCGCCCTCTATCGCCGCCGCCATCCTGGCGTGCGCCGCGTCCCGGGCGGTGTACAGCACTCCCGAGAGCCTGACGACGTCGCCGGTCTTCAGGGGTTCAATGTCGCCCGTCGAGAACGGGGCGGTGAGGCGGACGGGTTCGCGCTCGTCTGCGGCGCCGCTCACAGCGTCACCGAGCGGGTGCGGTGCGAGTGGCAGTCCAGGTTCACGGCGACCGGGAAGGCGGCGATGTGCGTCGGGTGGCTCTCGACGTGTACCGCCAGCGCCGTCTGCGTCCCGCCGTAGCCCGCGGGGCCGATGCCGGTCGCGTTGATCTCCTCCAGAAGTTCCCGCTCCAACCCTGCCAGCTCCGGGTTCGGGTTCGGCTCGCCTGAGCGTCGCGTCAACGCCTTCTTGGCGAGCTGCGCCGCCTTCTCGAACGGGCCGCCGATGCCGACGCCGACCGTGAGGGGCGGGCTCGCGTTGGGGCCCGCCTTCTCTATCGTCTCGACGACGAAGCGTTTGGCGGCGGGGAGGCCCTCGGCGGGGGTGAGCATCGTCAGCGCGCTCATGTTGTCGCATCCCGCGCCCTTGACGAGCATGGTTATTTCCAGGCCGTCGCCGGGCACGAGATCGTAGTACACGACCGCCGGCGTGTTGTCGCCGGTGTTCACGCGCTCGATGGGGCTCCCGACGATGGAGGGACGCAGATAGCCTTCGCCATAGCCTCGCCGCACGCCCTCGTCTATCGCCTCTCCGATGGAACCGCCGGTGAAGCGTACGTCCTGCCCGAGTTCGACGAAAAACACCGCGTATCCCGTGTCCTGGCAGAAGGCGACGCGCTCGGAGCAGGAGACCTCCGCGTTCTCCAGCAGCCGGTCGAGGACCTCGCGTCCCAGAGCCGACTCCTCGTCCTCGCGGGCGCGCTTGAGGGCCTCCAGGTGATCTTCTCTAAGGCACGTGTTCGTCTCGACGCACAGGTCGCGCACGACTTCGATGACCTCCGAGGTGGGGATATCTCGCATGCTCACCCCCGGCTCACGCGCGTGATCGGCTCGAAGACCTCGCCGCTTACCGAGCCGGCCATGTGTACCAGGACTTCGCCCACCCGTTGCTCCCCAGGCTCGATCCAGTCTATCTCGAAGGGCCGCTCCTTCTCGCGCACGACCGTTGCCATCGTCACATCCAAAACCTGCGCCTCCTCCTCTCGCTCACGAAATTCTGCCCATTCTAAGCTGGAATTTAGCCGTCAGGGTGCGTAGCAAACCACGTCGGTTAGCCTTTCCACGAAGGCCCTCGGGACTTTTACCACCTCGGTCTCCCAGCACGACCCGCAAAAAGTTGCCTCCTCTTCTTGCGCCCACAACTCCTCCTTGCGCACCAGCGCCAGCGCATCGGAGAAGAAGGGCGGATGGGGCTTGCGCTACCGAGCCGTGTTCGTCGGGTGGCATGCGCGTTCCTTGCCATGTGCCGGTGGGCGAAAAGCGTAACCAGCGAGAACAGGGCCGACAGAGCGCCGGAGCGGTCCGTAGGATCGCTCGCTCGGGCCAATGCCGTTGCGCGTCTCGAACCCGAGGCGCCGCCGGGCTTCTTGGAAGGTTGCCTCCACTTGCCAGCGTTTGCCGGGGTCTCACGAATCGCCAGAGGATCCGCTCCGGATCGGCGTCGAGGTCGGTGCACAACAGCAGGGCCTCCTGGGTCTCGAACTCTCCTCGCGGGTCGCGGATCGACACCCGCCGGCGCAAAGGCACGGCGGGCAAGCCCCCGTGCTGTACCGCATCGCCGTGTCGAAGAGCGCCTCAACGATGAGCTTTTCTCTGCCATACCAACTGGTCACCATGATCGGGTCCCAACCGATGGCAGGATCTTCGACTACCACCGAAAGGTTCGCCAATCACTTCCCCTTGAAGCGAGGAGGTCTGCCCCTCCGCCGACCCGGCTTTCGGAGTGGGGCCGGCTCGTAGAGGACGTCATCCTCCAGGCGCAAGCGGGTGACGAAGGTGATCGGGTTGGAGAGCCTTCGGCAGCGGTCCAATAGCTTCAAGGAGGCATGCCCGACGTCGGCGACGGCCACGATCTGGCACGTTCGGGGCGCCAGCGCCTGACCAAAAGCAGCGACTGCCAAGTCCACTCGGGGTGAGCTTCTCTCTCGTTCAAAGCGCCGGCGCCCTGTATCCGCAAAGGACCCTCGACGCCCCGCAGCAGCCGGATCGGGCGCAGGTTCACGTACTGGTCGAAGCTGTGGCGGATGGGGAGCAGGAGCCTCCAGAGGGAGACATGGTCCGGCACGGTCGGCCAGCCGACGGTGCCCAGGTAGATCTCGTCGAACCCCGCGAGCGTCTCCAGGCCATCCTCGGGCATCATCCGCCCGTGCTTCAGGTAATACTCACACCCCCACGGGAATCACTCGAACGCAAGGCTCACGCCGGAGTCCACTGGCGTGGCGGCCTCCATCACCGCGACGCCCGCCCTTGTGACCTCGGTGACGATGCCGTCGCCCGGCACGACCGTCACTCGGTCGCCGCCGCTCTACCATCGCTCTCGACCAACCGGCAACCCTCCCCCCGTGTCCTTGGACGTAACATAGCATGCGCTCAGGACGCACCGCCGGCCCCGGGGGGCCGTACGTAAGGCCGCGTGAGGCTCCGGGGGATGCTAGACTTAAATGCGGCGTGTACCCCCGAACTTGCCCAAGCTCGTCGCGGGCCTCGCCGGGATCAGGGTTCGTTAGGGTGAAAGGGAGCAGATGGACGTAGCCGTACGCAAGGAGACGCTGGGGCGTCTGGGGATGGAGCGCTTCGGGGCGGTACACGAGAACCTTCCTCCGGCGCGCCTCGTCGAGGCCGCCGTCAGGAGGCGCGAGGGGATGCTCGCCGGTAACGGGGCACTCGTCGCCAAGACCGGCAAACGCACCGGCCGCTCCCCCAAAGACCGCTTTATCGTCGAGGATGACGTCACGCGCAATCGCGTGGCCTGGGGGGCGACCAACAAGCCCTTCTCGAGCGAGGCTTTCGGGGCCATCCTGGAAAAGGCGACGGGCTACCTGGCGAACCTCGAGGAGTTCTACGTCGTGGACGCCTTCGCGGGCGCTGACCCGAGGTACAGGCGCAACGTGCAGGTGGCGTGCGAGGCCGCCTGGCACGCCCTGTTCGCGCGGCAGCTCTTCCGCAGGCCCTCCCGCGCGGAGCTGGAGACGTTCGAGCCGGACTGGACCGTCGTCTCCGTCCCCGGCTTCCTCGCCGAACCCGAGGAGGACGGCACCGAGTCCGAGACCTTCGTCGGGCTGGACTTTTCGCGGAAGGTCGTCCTGGTGTGCGGCACCGGGTACGCCGGCGAGATCAAGAAATCCATCTTCACCGTCCTGAACTTCGTCCTGCCCATCGAGCACGACGTCTTCCCGATGCACTGCTCGGCCAACATGGGCGAAGACGATAGCGTCGCCCTCTTCTTCGGCCTCTCGGGGACCGGCAAGACGACCCTGAGCGCGGACCCGGAGCGTTACCTCATCGGCGACGACGAGCATGGCTGGTCCGAGAAGGGCGTCTTCAACTTCGAGGGGGGGTGCTACGCCAAGACGATAGACCTCTCCTCCGAGAAGGAGCCCCAGATCTGGAACGCCATCCGCTTTGGAGCCGTCCTCGAAAACGTGGGCATGGAGCGTCAGGGCCGCGAGGTGGACTACTCGAACCGCGCCATAACCGAGAACACCCGCGTCGCCTACCCGCTGGAGTACATCAAGGGCGCCGTGCCTTCGGGCCGCGGCGGCCACCCATCGGCCGTCCTCTTCCTCACCGCGGACGCCTTCGGCGTGCTGCCCCCGATCAGCGCCCTCACGCCTGCGCAGGCCGCCTACTACTTCCTCTCGGGCTACACCGCCAAGCTGGCCGGCACCGAGGCGGACATGGAGAACGAAGTCGAGGCGACGTTCTCGGCGTGCTTCGGGGCGCCCTTCCTGACACTGCCGCCGACCACGTACGCGGCGATGCTCTCCGAGAGGCTGAAGGAGCACGGGACGCGCTGCTACCTCATAAACACTGGCTGGTCGGGCGGGCCATACGGGGTGGGGGAGAGGGTGGACATCGCCGCGACGCGGGAGATGGTCCGGGCCGTCATAGGGAGCAGGCTGAACGACGCTGAGACGAGGAAAGACCCGTTCTTCGGCCTGAACGTGCCGCTAGAGGTGCCGGGGGTCCCCACGGAGATCCTGGACCCGCGCGAGACCTGGGACGATAAGGACGCCTACGACGAGCAGGCGAAGAAGCTCGCCTCGCTCTTCGCCGAGAACTTTCAGAAATTCGAGGGCGAGGTGTCCGAAGAAGTCGCGGGGGCGGGGCCGTCTTAGCCGCCAGCTAATCGGCCGAGCCGTGGTCCGCGTGGTGCGGGTGTTTATTGAGAGCGGCGGGGTGGCCGCTCTCCCTCCTCACGGAGGCGGTTACGGCGTCGGCTGCCAGGTCTGGCCCACCAGGTCTTGGCCGAAGCCGGGGTGCGGTTCTTCGTGAACGAGGCGGGCGGCGTGTAGCCCGCAGTTGGTCCACAGCGTAATTTTGCCGTAGCCGCCCTGCCGGGCGAAGCGGACATACTCCTCGTCCACCAGCCGGCACCGATGCCCGGGACCCACGCCTCGGTCCGACGAGGAGGAGCCGCAGCCTGGTGACTTCCTCCGACTCCTTTACCAGGGACACGGAGCCGACGACTTCGATGCCCCTCTCGGCGATCCGGCGCCCTCCCCGTTTGGGGTCGTAGCCGTCCATGAAGTCCGCGACATCCGGGCGACGAGCGCTTCGAACCGCTCGTCCCAGCGATACTCCCCACGGGTTGAAGATGAAGTGCAAGGATCCGAGTACCTGACCCGAGCCCTCCGCAGAGCACGTATGCGAGAATGTCGGCTACTACGGCACGGTGCGCGCGCGAGCCTGGGCGAACCTCTTGCATCCCAAGGTCCGCGCGCATGAAGGCCGTGGCAGCCATGGTCCTTTGCCCATCGTGCGCGGAACGCGCTGGTTTTGGTGGAGGTGGAGCGGCTCTGCCGCGCGTGCTGTGGCTGTGGTGGCATGGTCCCGAGGGAAGCAGCGCGCCGGAGGATTTGGAACCGCTCTGGCGTGC
>JADDPV010000208.1 GCA_016781705.1 Rubrobacter sp. | reverse complement strand
GGCCCCCTTTCTATCCCACCGATCCACGCAACACTCATCTAGCGAGCCGCGATTGAGAAACGCACTTCATAGGCTTCCTTCTTTCTGAGCGTTTGCGAATGCCGCAGCTTGCAGCGGCGCATGGACCGCACTACAAATGCAGAGTCTGCCGTCCAAAAATACGTAAACTCCATCGTGGACCCTCCGTGCCGACGGCGCCAGCGCCGGGCATGGCCTCCATTGAGAGGAATGCTCGTTTATCAAGACGCTCTTGAGGAAGGCCTCGACGAGCGCACCCGCGGGTGCGCTCGTCGAGTCGATCGGCCGGGCGCTCGACGCAGGGTGACGGCGCCAGACGCCCGGGGCTTCTTCGGCACTACGGCTACCAGCTACCGGCGAGCCAGTACCCATGAGGTCGGCGCCGCAACGGTTGCTGATGCCCGCGCCCAAGCCCCGGGACAGGGGCTTTGTATCGATCAGACGAGCGACCGGTCGAGTACGCGAAGAGCCGCTCGTACGGTAGAAGGCAGAACTGAGAGTCGGCACCCTTTCGGAGTTCTTCCAGCGCCGCCTGGACGTTCATAGCTTTGCGGTAGGCTCGGCCGGAAGCCATGGCGTGGTAGGGCGTCGCAGCAGAAGAAGATACGGCCGGCAATGGGTACTCTCGCTCTCCCGAAAGACCGTCGGTACCCTGTCCCGCCCAACGCTCGTGCCCGGCCCACATGGCGAGGGCGGGGTGGACGAGACCTCCGACGAAAGCAGATCCGCTCGCCGGCGGTGCGTGCGTTTTCGCCGCTACCCACTCGTTTTCGCTAAGCGGCCCCGATTTATTCCAGACCGCGTCGGGCATTCCGATCTTGCCTATGTCGTGCAGCAAGGCGACCTGCTCGACGTCGACCGCTGTAATCGCAGCCGTATGCGTAGAGCGGCAGCTCCGCTCTACGCATACGCAGGTTGTCGGCGAGCCGCTCAAGGGTATGCGGCCGCCCTGATAAGCTCGCCATCGGTACAATTTTTGGTGATCCACACAAATCGAGGTGTGAATCGATGTCTAGGGAACGCTTAGGGGCCGTCCGGCAGTAGCAATGTGTCTTGAAATGCCTTGAGCGGGCGTTGACGTGGGCGTTTCGGCTCGCTCAAACTCCTTATTATTATCGAAAGAGACACTGCTGGCCAATTATGTTGATGTGCATTTGGAGGCCTGCAGCCTACTACTTCTCGTACTCGATAGCTCTTAGGGTGATCCAACAGCCTTCTCATCATTTTTTGAATCATTGCAAAGGACGAGCGACACGGCGAGGATTTAATTTTGGTGGGAGAAGGTAATTATTAGACGGTGATGCACAACAGTGACAAGATCCTTCTACTCGCTTGCCGCAGAGGCGACTCCAAAGCCTGGGAGTCGCTCGTGGCCCGCTACGAGCGCCTGGTGTTCTCCATCCCGCTCAATTACGGGCTCTCGCGTGAGGACGCAGCCGATGTCGCGCAGATAACTTTTACCATTTTGCTCCAAAGCCTCGACTCCCTCTCTGAGGACAGCCGCCTTGGCTCGTGGCTTTCCACGGTGGCCCGCCGGCACACTTGGCGCCTGCTCGAGCGCAACCGCCGTGAGAGTACCGTAAGAGCTGAGGATCTCGCCCACAATGCAACTCGGCTCGGTAAGGACGAGAACGATCCCGTAGAGCGGTGGGAAGCGGTCGAGTGGCTGGACGGTGGCCTCTCGCGCATGGACGAGAGGTGCAAGGATCTCCTTTTTGCCCTCTACTTCGACCCGGAGGAGCCCTCATACGAGAAAGTCGCCGAGCGCCTGAGCATGCCCGTGGGCAGCATTGGCCCCACCCGCGCCCGCTGTCTGAAGCGCTTGAAGAAGATACTGGAGGAAGATTAACCGGTGCGGTCCAGAGTTTTTTCCTGCGGTTGCAAATGTGCACACGTATTTTCCGCCGCCCTTCCAGGCATCTGTTATGGTAGAGTACGCGGAGATCGTACGCGGAGTTTCCAGGCGTTTGTTGTGGGAACACGCGGAGATCGCGCGGAGGAGACATGGCCCGATCCGATGACGTAACCTTTGAGCGTCTGGCCGACTGGCTGGACGGCCGCCTCTCCGAAGAAGAGGCGCGAGAAGTCGAGCAAAAGCTGGCGTCCGCCGATAGCGCGACCCACGCCGACGCGGATTGGCTGCGGGGGTTCCTTAGCATCAGCTCGGAGATCAAGCTGGCCTCCCCGCCGCCCGAGGTACGGGAGCGGCTTTTGCGGCGCTTCGCGAGCTACGCGGCGGAGAGGCGCGAGCCGGGACTCTTCCGGCGCTTCCTCGCGACGCTGACCTTCGACAGCGACGCCGGGGCGGCGATGGCTGGGCTCAGGTCCGCGGGTGGAGCCGGCGCCGGGGCAGCACAGCGGCAGCTCGTCTACTCTGCGGAGGCGGCCGACCTGGCGCTCGACGTTCACAAATGTTCCGGCGGCATGCTGAACCTCTACGGCCAGGTGCTCCCGGCAGAGATCGAGCCCGACGAGTTCAGCGTCCAGCTGCTACGCGGCGGAGAAGAGTTTGGCATCGCAAGCGCCGACGAGTTGGGCGAGTTCTCCTTCGAGGCCCTAACGCCCGGCGTCTACGAGATAATCCTGAGCACCGGGGAGTTCGAGGTCGTAGTCGGCCCCGTCGGCCTGGAGACATGACCCCGGAGACCACAAACACCGATTCCAGGATAACGCCGGAGTTCGCCGAAGAACTCCTCTCGCTCCCGGCGCTCGAGGAGCAGGCGGAGCTTCTGCGAGGCGCCGGGTTGCTGAATCCCGATGGGCTGGATCGGCTTCTGGACTTCACCGAGCGTCTTGCGCCCGGAGACCCGGGCACGGCGCACCGGATGGCCGAACTTTGCGCCGACTTGGCGGAGCCTGCGAACGCCCCTACCGCCACGCCGCGTGCCAGCTACATCCGGGTCCGCACCCTCAACGAAAGAGGGGAGTTCGATGAAGCTCTCCGTATGGTCAGAGCCGCGCACGATGGCTACATCGCCCTGGGTATGTACCTGGAGGCGCTACGTACCAACCTCGGTTTGATGGTTACGCTCCTCGAACGAGGTCGCTATCAGGAGGCTCTCGACGCCGGGCAAGTCGTCTTGGATGCTCTGGATGGAAAAAGCGAACTCGACGTAAGGGCAACGCGAACTCAGTCTGACCTGCTCTCCGCGAACGTGTATCAGAATATTGGCTCGTGCCTGGAGTATATGGGCCGGTACGATGAAACGCTGGAAGCGTACGCTTTGGCCGAGAAGCTTTTCCAGAAGCTCGGTATGACCGAGCGCGTGGGAGAGATAATCGACAATCGGAGCGCCATTCTCCTGCAACTGGGACGCGGTGCCGAGGCGCTGGTAGCCCGCGAAGTTGCCGCTGACATTTTTGACAAGGCTAATCTAGCCTTGTCGCATGCAAAAGCTCTTGCGAACGTTGGAGAAACCCATCTGCGTCTAGGCAACTACATAAGAGGCCTGGATGCTTTTGAGAGAGCGCGCTGCTTACTAGAATCTCTGGACGCCCTCGCGGATGAGCACTTGCTCGCGCGCGACATGGCTAACGCTTACCTGGAGCTCAACTTGTACTCCGAAGCGATAGCAGCTTACCAGAAAGCGGATTCCTTGCTATCGACGGCTGGCATGGTGCATGATCGTGCGCGGTTGCTCTGGGGAAAGGGCTCGGCACTGGCCGCGCAGTCGGAGTTCGACAACGCCGAGCACGCACTGGAGGAAGCAGCGGACCTGTTTACCAGAGCAGGCAACGTCCCACTACGTTCCGGCGTGATGCTGGAGCAGGCCTCGTTGATGGAAGCTCGTGGTGATACCGGCAAAGCGCTCGCTTTGGCATTTAGGGCGTTACATCTTGTCTCCAGCGACGAGTGGCCGGTGCACCATGCCTACGCACATCTGCGCCTCGCCGACCTTCTGCTCCCGGACCTGGCCGAAGCCGAGTCACACCTGCTGGAGGCGCAGCGGTTGATCAGCGACCTATCCCTGACGCAACTTCGCTACCGGCTCGAAGGAAGGCTCGGGCGCGTGCGCTTGTTGCAGGGTCGCGAGGAAGAAGCGCAGGCTCTCCTCGAACGAGCGGTCGCCGGGATCGAGGACTCTCGCAACACGGTCGCCCAGGAGGCGATGCGCGCCTCGTTTCTGCGGGACAAGACGGACGCCTACGAGGACCTCCTGCAGCTGCACCTGGCTCACGATGACGGTGAGAGCAGGAGGCGGGCCTTTGTTGTAGCCGAGCAGGCCAAGTCGCGCGCGCTGGTGGATCTGCTGGCGGGCGCAGGAGAAGCATCTTCTGGTTCCGGGGATAGCGAGATCGAGAGCGAGATCGGTACCCTGCAAGCGGACCTCAACGCAATCTACAATCGGCTGCTCGGAAGCGTGGCCGAAGACGAAAACGTGGTCCTCCAGCCGAGCCTGCAAGCCCGCGCCGCCGAGTTGGAGCGAGAGATCAGCCGCCTCCGGCTACAGTCTGCCGTCGTGGCGGACGCGCGCGACCCGTTCGCTGTCCCCTCCTCGCTTGAGGATTTCCGGGAGCATCTCCCGCCAGATACCACGCTGCTCGCCTACCACATCATCGGCGACGAGATCGTGGCGTTCGTCATTACGAGAGACCACGTCGAAGCCGTACGTGGCGTCGCTCGGTCGCAGAAGTCGAACGGCTCCTGCCGCGGTTGACCGGCCAGTGGGAGCGCTTCCGGGCGGGTGAGGAGTTCGTGCAACGGAATATGCGCATCCTGGAACGCTCGGCGCGGCGCGTCCTGGCCGTGCTCTACGCAGGGGTATTCGAGCCGGTCGAGGTGCCTCTGGGCGAAGCCCTTGATGTCTCACCGGACGCTTCCGGGCGGCCCCGGAAGCTCGTCGTTGTGCCGCACGGCCCGCTGCACCAGGTCCCCTTCCAGGCTCTCTTCGACGGCGAGCGGTACCTGCTGGAACGGTTCGAAATCTCCTACGCACCGAGCGCTAGGGTCTTCGCCCTCTGCCAGGGCAAGGCGGCGCGCCCGCCGAAGAACGCCTTGGTGATGAGCGTCTCAGATGACTCCATACCCGCCGTGGCCGGAGAGGCAGGCGCCGTCGCGAGCCGCTTCCCGCACGCCGAGGTACGCAGCGACGAGGGCGCGACCCTTGCCGCCTTGGAGAGCGGAGCGGCGGATCGGGACGTACTGCATTTGGCCTGCCACGGGATGTTCCGCTCCGACAACCCGATGTTCTCGGCCCTCAAGCTGCACGACGGCTGGCTGACCGCTAACGAAGCGATGCGGCTCGACCTTGACGGCGCGCTCGTCACCCTGAGTGCCTGCGAATCCGGGCGCCACGAAGTGGTCGGAGGCGACGAGACCCTGGGTCTGACCCGCGCGTTTCTCGGTGCGGGGGCCGCGACGCTCGTGGTGAGCCTCTGGCTCGTGCAGGACGAGGCGACGGGAGAGCTGATGGAGAGCTGGTACGGACATTTGCGCGGCGGTGCGGAGAGGGCGACGGCCCTGCGCGCCGCCCAGTTGGAGATCAAGGAGCGGCGCCCGCACCCCTACTACTGGGCGCCATTCGTACTCGTCGGCAAGCGTTAGTAGAAACAGAGGAGGGGTTCTATGGACGGAACCGCGAGGTGACGGAGGCCAGACCGATGACGACGAACATGTCCTTCGTCGGGCTTCTTCCGGCTCCTCGGCCCGGTATACTCGGATCCGCACCCGAGGCTAATCTGGGAGCCACCGTAAAATCGCTGCGTTTAAAAAGACGATTGGAGACATCCACATGACAGCCAAATTCCTGAAACGGAAAGTGGCACTGCTGACACTGACGGCACTGACGCTCTTTTGCGCCGGCCTCGCCTACGCCGAGGAAGAAGAGGACGGCGAGTTGTTACCGGAGAGGTAGTGGTCAAGCTCGACCCGAACGGCGGCGCCACGATAGAGGACATAAACCGTGACTACAAAACCACCACGCTCGACAAACTCCTGGGTAGCAGGAGCATATACCTGCTGAAGCTAGGGAACAACTCGGACACCGAGGGTGTCGCGGAGCAGATGGGCTCCGACCCGCGCCTGATCTACGCCGAGCCCAACTTCACCACCCACGCACCTGAGGGCGGCGCTCGGCACCGCGCATACCCTGGCGGCACGGCAAAACCGTCCTCCGACCCCGCGCCGTACCGGGACCAGTACGCTGTGGACGCGATGAACCTGTCGTGCGCGCAGAACGTAAGCAGCGGCTCGGGAACCGTGGTCGCCGTGCTGGATACCGGGGCGCAGTTGGACCATCCGGAGCTCGCGGGCAGCTTCACCCAGGAGCGTTACGACTTCATCGAGGATGACGGCGTGCCCGAGGACGAGCCCAACGACCGCGACGACGACGGCGACGGCGCGGTGGACGAGGTGACGGGCCACGGCACGCACGTCTCCGGGATCGCCCACCTTACCGCTCCCGAGGCCCGGATCATGCCGCTTCGCGTGCTCGACTCCGATGGCCGCGGCAACATCTTCGTGATCGCCGAGGCGTTCGAGTACGCCGAGAGAAACGGCGCCGACGTGGTCAACATGAGCCTCGGCTCCTCGCGGAAGTCCGCTCTCCTGGGCGACGTGACCGGCTCGGAAGAGGATGGCGGAGGGAGCGAGGGCGGCGAAGGCGACGCTTCCGTCGGCTCCGGTGGCACCGACATGGTCGTGGTCGCCTCCGCAGGAAACGATAATACGAACGCGCTGCGCTACCCTGCCGCAGAGAAGGGCACGATAGCCGTGGCCTCCGTGGACGATCAGGAGCAGAAGTCCTCCTTCTCTAACTACGGCGCCTGGATAGACATCGCCGCTCCGGGAAGCGAGATCTACAGTCCCTACCCGCGGGGCATCTACGCCACGTGGGACGGAACCTCCATGGCGGCCCCGTTCGTGGCCGGTCAGGCGGCACTCCTCCGCAGCGACGACCCGTCCTTGACCCCGGCGAGCGTAGAGAACCGCATCGAGAGCACCGCCCGTCCCCTCGGCGGCGGGCTCGGCGCGGGCCACGCGGACGCCGGAGCCAGCCTCGACTGCGGCGTGCCTAACATCCTCACTCCCCTTGGCTCTCCCGAACTTTAGATACTGCTGGAAATTCTGCTCGGCTCGCAGAGCGCAACTGCGAGCCGCAGATTTTGCCCCTCGGTATCGACTTTCCGCTCCGGTTTCGGGTCCGGATGGTCGCCGATGAGGCCGTGTCTGGCCCGCTTTCGACTCCGCTAGCGGTAGCAGAAAAGCGGAAGAGCCCGGGCACATTGCGAGTAGGCTCGGCCCGCGGTCGGGGAGCAGGGGTCAAGCGCAAGGTATCATACCGTTTCCGGGTGAATACTCCTGCATTGTCATGCCGCA
>JADDPV010000198.1 GCA_016781705.1 Rubrobacter sp. | reverse complement strand
CTTCTACCGGGACCGGCTCGACGCCGGCTTGGCCCCCGCGAGCGTCAACAAGCTCCACGTGACCCTGCACAAGGCGCTCGCCCAGGCCGTCGAGTGGCGGATGCTCCCGCGCAACGTCGCCGAGGCGGTCAAGGCCCCGAGGCCCGTCGCCGAGGAGGAGATGCGAACCCTCTCAGCCGAGGAGGCGCGCCGCCTCCTGGACGCGGCGCGCGGCGATCGCTTCGAGGCCCTCTACGTGCTGGCGGTGACCACCGGGATGCGTCAGGGGGAGCTTTTGGCCCTCAAGTGGCAGGACGTGGACCTCGAGAACGCCAGGCTGAGCGTCCGGCGCACCGTCACCGCGAACGGCGGGCGCTTGCTCCTGGGCGAGCCCAAGACGAAGAAGAGCCGCCGCGCCATCCCGCTCACCGGGGCGGCCGTGCGGGCGCTGCGCGGGCACTTGTCCCGGCAGGTGGAGGAGATCGGGCGGTCGGGAGACGCCTACGGGGACGAGGGGCTCGTCTTCGGCTCGGAGGCCGGAACGGTCTATAACCCCACCAACCTCAGGAGGCGCTCGTTCGCGCCGCTCCTCCGACGGGCGGGGCTGCCTCGGGTCCGCTTCCACGACCTCCGGCACACCTGCGCCACGCTGCTTCTGAAGCAGGGCGTCCACCCCAAGCTCGTCCAGGAGCTCCTCGGGCACGCCAACATCGCGATCACCCTGGACACCTACTCCCACGTCCTGCCCGGTATGGGCGACCGGGCCGCGACCGCGATGGAGGACGCGCTTTCCTAAAGGCCGACCGCCGGATATGGGTGTTGGGGGAGAAGCCGACCTTATGTATCCTACTGGCGGGAGGTTGCATGGATAGGGGATCAGGTTTCTACGCGCATACCCCGGGGGAAGGGGAGGAGTGGCACGATCTGGTCGCTCACCTTCGCAACACGGCGGTCAGGGCGCGGGAAAACGGGGACAAGTTCGGGGCAGGCGAGGTCGCCTACCTTGCCGGGTTGTGGCACGACCTGGGAAAGTTCAACCCCGCTTTCCAGGAGTACCTGATCCGTTGCCGGCGGGCGGATAGGGACGGCGAGGTGCCGCCCGCGAAGAACGTGCCGCACGCGGTTTACGGGGCGAGGTTCGCCAGAGAAGCCTACCAGCCCCTCACGCAGGTCATCCACGGGCACCACGCGGGGTTGCCGGGGGTGGAAGCGGCGAGGCAGAGGACCGGCGCTCCCGAAGTAGCCGCCCCGTTCGCCGAGGTCGTGCGCCTGGCGAGCGAGCACCTAAAGGGGTTCGCGGCGCCCGTGGACCCGGGGAGGCTCCTCGCGGACCCGCCTCGCGGCGCGCTCGAGTCCGAGCTTTTCCTTCGCATGATCTTCTCGGCCCTGGTCGACGCGGATTTCCTGGACACCGAGGCCCACTTCTCCCCTGACAGCGCCGAGCGTCGCGGCTCGTACCTGGGTCCTGCGGACCTCTGGCCCGTCCTGGAGGCGAGCCAGGACGATCTGCTTGCCAACGCGCCCGATACCCCGGTTAACGGGGTGCGGGCCGAGGTGTATGCGGCCTGCCTCCGCGCCGCCTCGGGAGCGGGGGGCGTGTTCCGGCTGAGCGTGCCCACGGGTGGCGGAAAGACCAGGAGCGGCCTCGCCTTCGCCCTGAAGCACGCCGTCGAGCGCGGCCTCGACCGCGTGATCGTGGCCGTGCCGTATACCAGCATCATCGAACAGACCGCGGGAGAGTACCGCCGCGTCTTCGCGAAGCTCGGCGAGGACGCCGTGCTAGAGCACCACAGCGCGGTGAACCGGGAGTTCGGCGACGCCCCCGAAGGGGCTCGCGAGGCGCGGGTGCGGACGCGGCTCGCCACACAGAACTGGGACGCGCCCTTGGTCGTGACCACCACCGTGCAGCTCTTCGAGAGCCTCTTCGCCAGGCGCACGAGCCTCTGCCGCAAGCTGCACAACGTCGCAAGGAGCGTCATAGTCCTGGACGAGGTCCAGACCCTGCCGCTCAGGTTGCTCGCCCCGATCCTGGACGTGCTGGGCGAGCTGGTGCGCCGCTACGGGGTTAGCGTGGTCCTTTGCACCGCGACCCAGCCCGCCCTGGACGAGCGAAGCCGGTACCTCCAAGGCTTCGACGCCGCGTCGGTGCGCGATATCGTGCCTCCGGAGAGGGCCAGGGAGCACTTCCGGGAGCTGAGGCGCGTGGGGTACGAGAGGCCGCGAGAGCCCTGGTCCTGGGAGGAGGTCGCCCGGCGCGTTCGGGAGGGCTCTAACGGGGGGCGCGCGCTGGTGGTCCTGAACACCCGCAGGGACGCGCTCTCCGTCCTCGACGCTCTCGGGGATGCCCGCGCCTTGCACCTGTCCACCCTCCTGTGCGGGGCGCACCGTCGAGAGGTCCTGAGGGAGGTGCGCCGACGCCTGAGGGAGGGCGAGCCCTGCATCCTGGTCTCCACGCAGGTCGTCGAGGCGGGGGTAGACCTCGACTTTCCGGTCGTCTTCAGGGCCATCGGGCCGCTGGACAGGATCGTCCAGGCCGCGGGCAGATGCAACCGCGAGGGCCGGACGGAGGGCGGCGGTCGCGTGGTGATCTTCCGCCCCGAGGAGGGCCGTACGCCGCCCGGCGAATACAGGTCGGCCGTCGACGAGACGGAGCGTCTGCTGAACCGCGAGGAGGTGGACCTGCACGACCCCGGCATCTTCCGGGAGTACTTCGCGCGGCTCTACCAGGACGTCCCCACCGATGCTCTAGGGATCCAGGACCTCCGCCGGGAGTTGGATTATCCGGGCGTCGCCGAGAACTTCCGCTTGATTCCGGACGACACGACGCCCGTCGTCGTCCGGTACGCGGAGAAGGACGCCCGCAAGGAGGCGGAGAGGACCCGCACGCTCTCCCGCATCGAGCGCGAGAGGGTCCTGCTGCCCGGCGACCATCGCCGCCTTCAGCCCTACGTCGTCGGTCTGCGGACCAAAGAGCTCGAGGGGGCGCAGGGCATGACCCGGGAGATCGCCGAGGGCGTGTTGCTTTGGACCGGTGCTTACGATCCCGTGCGGGGCATCTCCGCGATGCGGACGGACCCCGCGGACCTGATCTGGTAAAGGAGAGGGAGGCCATGAACGACGAACCGTCGCTGGAGGTGAAGGTCTGGGGGGATTTCGCCTGCTTTACCCGCCCAGAGTTCGGGGCGGAGCGGGTGAGCTACGAGGTGATGACCCCCAGCGCGGCCAGGGGCGTCCTCGAGGCGATCTTCTGGAAACCCGAGATGCGCTGGCTGGTGCGCGAGATACGGGTCCTGAAACCCATCAGGCGCTTCTCCATCCTGCGCAACGAGATGAACAGCCTCCAGACCGAACGGCGGGCGCGGAGCGGGGAGCCTTACTACGCCGACGAAGACCGGGCCCAACGCCACACCCTCTGCCTGCGCGACGTCGCCTACGTGATAAGGGCCGACATCGAGCTCAAGCCCCACGCGAACGACCACCCGGCGAAGTACAGGGATCAGTTCCGCAGGCGCGTCAAGCGGGGCCAGTGCTTCCACCAGCCCTACCTGGGCACCCGCGAGTGCGCCGCCTTCTTCGCCCCGCCCGAAGGGAACGAGCGTCCCATAGACCTGACGGACGACCTGGGCCTCATGCTCTTCGACCTCGCCTACGCCCCGGTGCCCGCCGGCACGAAGGGCGCCCTGCGGTACGTCGGGCACGGCGCCGGGGGACCGGCGGTGGTCGAGGGCGACGCGCGCCCGGAGTTCTTCCGGGCCCGGCTCGACGGCGGGGTGTTGCGGGTGCCGCCGGAGGCTTACGAAGGGAGAGGGGCATGATACTCTCGCGCCTCAAGGAGTACGCCGACACCCGTATGGACCTGCCCCCGGCGATGTACGGGGAGACGCCCGTGCGGTGGTTCGTCGACATCGGGGCGGACGGGACCCTGGAAGGGTTCACCTCCCGCGGGGGCGACACCAAGGCCAACCGGCGGGGCGAGATTCTTCGGGTGCCGCAGCTCGTGCGGTCGGTCGGGATAAGCCCCAAACTGCTCGCGGACAACGGCGAGTACGCCCTGGGGATCGGCCGGCAGGGCGCCGACGAGACGAAGGTCGCCGAGCGCCATCGGCGGTTCGTCGGCCTGGTCCGGCGTTGCGCGGAGGAGACGGACGAAGCTAGCGTTTGGGCCGTCGTGCGGTTCCTCGAGGGCTGGGCACCCGACAGGGACGGGGGGCTGCTCCCCGACGGCTTCGATCCCGGCGACACCCTGACCTTTCGCGTCGATGGGGTGCTGCCGGTGGATCTGGAACCGGTGCAAACGTTCTGGGCGGACGACACGGCGGGCCCGGAGGGCCGGAGCATGACCTGCCTCGTCACCGGGGAGGTGGGGCCCGTCGAAGAGCGCCTGCCGGTAAAGATCAAGGGCGTACCGGGGGGGCAGACATCCGGAACCTCGCTCGTCTCCGCCAACGCCGAGCCGTTCACCTCCTACGGCCTGAAAAACTCCCTCACGTCCCCGATATCGAGGAACGCCGGGGAACGCTTCGCCAAGGCGCTCAACCACCTGATCTCCGACGGGCCTTCCAGGATGTACGTGGGGCCCACGGTCTACGCGTTCTGGACCCGCAAAGAGACCGGCTTCGACTACCTGCAGTTCGTCGAGCAGCCGAAACCCCAGGCCGTGAAGGAACTGTTCCAATCGCCGCACACGACGCGGGTGCCCCACGACCTGAAGGAGGACGAGTTCTACGCCCTTGCCCTGTCCGCAAGCGGGGGCCGGGCGGTGGTCCGCGACTGGCTCGAAACCACGATCCCCGAGGTCAGGGAGAGCCTGAAGAGGTGGTTCGAGGGGCAAGGGATCGTGGACGCGTACGGCGAAGAATCGAGCGAATACCTGGGCGTTAGAGCCCTGGCTCGCGCCACCGTTCAGCGCAAGGGGGAAACTAACCGTGATGCCGAGCAGCGCATCCAGCCAGCCCTGGGCTCCGCCCTCGTGCGGGTCGCCATCAAGGGCGGTCGCCTCCCGGAAGACCTGCTCGCCCGCGTGGTGCGGCGCAACCGCGTCGAGGGCGAGGTAACGCGCCCCCGGGCGGCCCTGATCAAGCTGGTTTTCGCAACCCAAGGGGGATCCATGAACGAGATGCAAGCTCTGAACCCGAACCCGAATCTGGCGGGGGACGAGCGCGCCGCCTACCACTGCGGCCGCCTGTTGGCCGAGGTCGAGGCCGTGCAGAGAGCGGCGCTCGGCCAAGTCAACGCCTCGGTCACGGACAGGTACTACGGCTCCGCCTCCAGCACGCCGGCGAGCGTCTTCCCATCCCTCATGCGCGGCGCGCGTGCGAACCTCGGTAACCTCCGCAGGAAGGCCCCCGCTACCCACGCCGCCCTGGACGCGAGGATCATGGAGATCGCCTCGAACCTGCCGGACTTCCCGAAGGTATTGACGACGAGAAGCCAGGGCCTCTTCGCCCTCGGCTACTACCACCAGCGCGCGAAGGACCGCGCCGACGCCCGCGCGGCCCGCGAAGCCCGCGACGGGAAGAAGGAGGAGAGCTAGATGCCTGAGCACACCGATCCGAACCGCCGGCACGACTTCGTGCTGATCTTCGACGTCTCCGACGGCAACCCGAACGGCGACCCGGACGCCGGGAACCTGCCGCGCACCGACCCCGAGACGATGCAGGGGTTGGTCACGGACGTCGCCCTCAAACGCAAGGTGCGAAACTTCGTCTCGCTCGTCGCCGAAGACGAAGAGAACCCGGAGCGGCTCAAGATCTTTGTCGAGCACCGCGGCGTGCTGAACAACCAGATTCGGCGGGCCTACACCGAGCAGGGCATGGAAGTCGGGAGGCGCGTCGAGGAGCCGGTCGCGGCGTCCGACGTCCTGGAGAACCTGCGAGAGATCTCCGCCACGTTGCCGGGCGCTTTCGAGTTCACCGACGCCGACGAGGCCCTGGAGCAGGGAGCGAAGCTCTCGTACAGCGGCGAGCTCTCGGCCGACGAGCTGAAGGAGGCCCTCGACGCTCCGGGCGACGCCCTGAACAAAAAGACGAGGAAGTTCATCAGCGACCTCGCCAAACGATCCGGCAAACCGGCCAAGAACCGGGACAACGCCGAGAAGGCCCGTCGTTGGATGTGCGAGAACTTCTACGACGTGCGGATGTTCGGCGCGGTGATGAGCACCGGTTTGAACGCGGGGCAGGTGCGCGGCCCGATGCAGCTAACCTTCGCCCGATCCGTCGACCCGGTCGTGCCCCAGGATCTGGCGGTAACCCGGGTGGCCGTCACAGACGAGAAGGACCGCGAGAAACTCCAGACCATCGGCCGCAAGACCCTCATCCCCTACGGTCTCTACGTTGGGCACGGCTTCTACTCTCCCCACCTGGCCCGAGACACCGGGGTGACGGAGGAAGACTTGAGGCTGTTCTGGGAAGCCCTAGTGAACATGTGGGCCTTCGACCGGAGCGCCAGCCGGGGTCAGATGGCGCCTCGCGGGCTCTACGTCTTCACCCACGAGCGCAAGATCGGCAACGCACCGGCTCACCGGCTCTTCGAGCGCGTCAAGCTCGAGTTGGGGGACGGCGTGGCGAGTCCGCGCAGGTTCGAGGACTACGTCGTGACCGTGGACGACGACCTCCCGGAGGGCGTGACCCTGACCACTCTTGTCGCCGGCTGAGGCAAGACGATGCTCTGGAAGCGGGCGGACGACGAGTTGGTGATGATTTCCGCGCTGGAACACTACTCGTACTGTCCCCGCCAGTGCGCCCTAATCCATGTCGAGCAGGTTTTCGACGAGAACCTCTACACCCTTCGCGGCCGACGCGCCCACGAGCGGGTTGACGACCCGAAAGAGTCCGCGCTCGAGGAGGGGGTGAGGGTCGAGCGTGGGCTCCCCCTGTTCTCCGAGCGATTCGGCCTATTGGGCAAGGCCGACGTTGTCGAGTTTTGCGCGGGTGGAACACCCTACCCGGTCGAGTACAAATCCGGGCCGCGGCGTCAGAAGCAGCACGACGACCTCCAACTTTGCGCCCAAGCGCTGTGCCTCGAAGAGATGTTCGGCCAACAGGTGTCCAAGGGTGCTATCTACCATCACGCCTCGCACCGCCGCCGGGAGGTATTCTTCGATGAAGGACTACGCTCCTCGACGGAGAAGGCGATCTGGACCGTACGCCGACTACTGGTCACGGCCACGATGCCGCCGCCCGTCGCGGACGCCCGCTGCCCGAAGTGCTCGCTGTTCGATGCGTGCATGCCGTTTGCTCTCGCCGGTATGGGTAAACCGGCACACCTTTACGACCCCGAGTATTGAGATGTTGCGCGAGCTGCTCAACACGCTGTTCGTGCAGACGCAGGGGGCCTACGTGCGCTTGGACCACGAGACACTA
>JADDPV010000099.1 GCA_016781705.1 Rubrobacter sp. | reverse complement strand
AGCGGCTTCTCTTTGTGCCTGCCTCCCGCCTACTCGTGGACGAGGAAGGGGCGCGAACACCAGCACCGAGTGAGGACGCGGTGGGGTAAGCAGGGGCGGATTAACCTGATCGGGACGCTAAGCTTCGAGGACGGGGAGAAGCGGCTGGAGTACCGGATGGTGGAGGGCTCGTGCCGCACGAAGGAGGTGCTCTATTACCTGGACGCCTTGGCCGAGGAGGCCGAGCGGGAGGTCCGGAAGCCGGTCTGGGTGGTGTTGGACAACGCGCCGTTCCACACGGCCGGAGCGGTGCGCGAAAGGAGGCCCGGATGGGAGGAGAAGGGGCTCAGGTTGTACCACCTGCCGGCCTACTGCCCTCACCTGAACCCCATCGAGGGGGTATGGCGCAGGCTCAAGGGATTCCTCATGCCGCGCCGCTTCTATGACTCGTTGGCCGAGCTCAAGCGGGCCGTCTTGAGCGCCCTGAACCTGCTGGGGGCCGTAGAGGTTCAACCTCAAGTTGGAGGTACTTAGAAGCTTCGCTACGCTCTCCGGCGCCGCTCCCGCCCCGATCCACTGCCGCGCCCGGTCCACCCCCGTCCGCCGGCCTCCCGGAAGAGCTTGCTGAGGGAGACGGCACCGTAATCGGCCTCCGCAAGGGCAGGGAAACGCCCGACGGGCGGGTACGAGTCGCCGACGAAGATCGGGCGCTCGTCGGCCAACCTCAGACGACGCACGCGCAACACCCTCTCGCCCGGCCAGGCCTCCAGCCTCGACGCCAACTCCTCGCCCGCCCGGACCTCCTCCCGCAACACGAGCCGCGCACCGGGCTCGTACCCGCGCCGGCGGATCTCCTCCGAAAAGCTGTAAAGCCGGGTTAGGTCCGAACCGAGCCTCGGCCCGACCAGGAACGTCCTCCGCCCCGGCTCGCGCCGCACGAGCCCCTGCCTCCTGAGCGCATCCAGGGAGCGCCGCGCCGTAGTCCTGCTTACCCCGTAGCCTCTCTCCAGATCCGCCTCGCTCGGTAGCTTCTCCCCCACCCCGATCTCGCCCGACTCGATCCGATCAAACAAACGCGAGAGAATCTGATGGTAGAGCGTGCCCGCGCTACTCCTCAACAGCGGCTCCATGCAAGATTTGTAGTACCGACCGATCGCCAGATTAAGATCGCCACTACACCCAGCAAGGATGTGTCTTGCATATATGTACAACATTTACATGTACCCGTCGTGTCTTATGCAAAAGCCGCGGACGTACTACGGTTAGCCTTGCGTCGTTTTGATGGTATCATTACTTTATAGGAACAGTTGAGGGAAAAGAGGGGATCACAAGCAGAACAGCGACGTCCGGGTATACGTGGTTTCGGAGGTAGATCTGTTCGGAGGTTCCGGCTCGGGAGCGCCTTGACGCTGGTTTTTGTCGATGAAATAGTGGCGTCTCTTTTGCGGGCGAAGCGGAGAAGGAGGTGCGCAAGGGGAGCGCAGTGGCCGGAGGGAGCGGGACTTTTAGCACCCGTTCGCGTGATCGATGTGTGCGCATGTGGTATGCGCGAAGGGAAAGGGGAAAGTTAGTTTATGGATCTTTCGAGGATTCTCGAGTTCCCGGTCAAGGAGTACATCAAGCAGCCGCGGTCGCTTCTGGGCGCGGGGGCTTACGAGAACGCCGGTCCCGAGGCCGCTGCCATGGGCCTCAAGCACGTGTTGTTCGTCACCTCCGGCTTGAGGGGCACCGGGATCATCGACGAGTGCAGGACCAACTTCGAGAACGCCGGCGTCTCGGTGACGATCTACGATAAGGTCGAGACCAACCCGAAAGATTACAACGTCATGGACGCCTACAAAGCGTACACCGAGGCCGAGTGCGACGGTTTCATCTCCATCGGCGGCGGCTCCTCGCACGATACGACCAAGGGCGCGAGGATCGTGGCGGCCCACGACGGGCGCAACACCAACGAGTTCCAGGGCCTGAACACGTCCGAGAAGCTGGAGAATCCGCCGCACATCGCGATCAACACGACCGTGGGCACGGGCTCGGAGACGACGCCGGCGTACGTCATCACGGACACGACCACCGACAAGGCACCGCACAAGTGGGTGGCCTTCGATCGGGCGGCGACGACGACGCTCGCGATCAACGACCCCGTGTTGTGCATGACGCAGCCGCCGGAGTACGTGGCGTACACGGGCTTCGACACCCTGGCGCACGCCTCGGAGTGCTACGTCGGGCGGGTGCAGCACCTCTCGACGACGCCGCAGGCCCTGAGCGCCGTCCGGATGGTGTCGGAGAACCTGCGCGAGGCGACCTACAACCCGAAAAACTACAAGGCGATGGAGGGGATGGTCTGGGCTCAGTACATCGCGGCGCAGGCGTTCAGCTCGGGGCTTCTGGGGATACTCCACTCCCTCTCGCACGCCGTCTGCGCGTACTACGACATCCACCACGGACTGAACAACGGCATCGGCATCGCCCGGGTGTGGACGTACAACCAGCCGGCGGCGGTCGAGAAGTACGCCGACATCGCGACGGCGATGGGCGAGGACCGGACGGGGATGAACCCGGTGCAGGCGGCGGACGCGGCGATCGACGCGGTCATCCGGCTCGCCAAGGACTGCGGCATCCCGGAGAACTTCGGGCAGGTCTCTGAGTACCCGAAGACGAGGATGGGCCAGGGCTTCTACGAGGGCAAGTCGAGCGGCGCGATCCAGAGCGACGACGACGAGCTCCAGAAGATGGCCGAGCACATGATGGCGGACCTCTGCACACCGGGCAACCCGCGCGACCTCACGGTGGACGCCGCGAAGGAGATCCTGCGCGACTGCATGTACGACCCGATGGTCCGCAAGACCACGAACGGCTACCGCCAGAACATCTGGGGCACGGCGCCCGCCATGGGCCGCGCGGCTGCGGGGGGTTAGGTCTCTCTGCCGGCAGCGCAAAGTAGAGGGTGGCGCCACGAGGAGTAACGGGTACCTCTGTGCCTACACTCGGGCGCGGTGAACGAGACGGGAGCGGGCGTCGAGGCCCGCTCCCGCTATTACTAAGATCGGTAAGACGACCTTTTCAGAAGGAGATTTCTTGTTTCGGAGCATAGAGGATGTCAGGGAGAGGCTCGCGGAGCAGAGCTACGTCTCGGATAACCGTCTGGCGACGGTCGTGTTTCTGGCGACGCGCCTGAACAAGCCGATACTCATAGAGGGGCCGGCCGGGGTCGGCAAGACCGAATTGGCGAAGTCGCTCGCGGGGGCGACGGGGCGCGACCTGATACGCCTCCAATGCTACGAGGGGCTCGACGAGGCGAAGGCCCTCTACGAGTGGGAGTACAGCAAGCAGCTCCTCTACACGCAGGTCTTGCGGGAGAAGATCGGCCAGACCCTGGCCCCGACGGAGGACCTGCGCGAGGCGGCCGAGGTCCTGCGCGGGCAGGAGGACATCTTCTTCAGCGAGAACTTCCTTGTCGAGCGCCCGATCCTGCAGGCCGTGCATGCCGATGAGCGGGCGGTCCTGCTTCTGGACGAGATCGACCGGGCCGACGAGGAGTTCGAGGCGTTCCTGCTGGAGTTTCTTTCGGACTACCAGGTCTCCATCCCGGAGATAGGAACCGTAAAGGCGAAGCACCCGCCGGTCGTCATACTGACCTCGAACCGGACGCGGGAGCTCTCCGAGGCGTTGAAGCGGCGCTGCCTGCACCTGCAGCTTGATTATCCGAACGGCGAGGTGGAGCTTCAGATCGTGCGGATGAAGGCCCCCGACATAGGTGACGAGCTGGCCGGCGAGCTCGTCCGGACGATCCAGGACCTGAGGACGCTCGACCTGCGAAAGGCCCCGAGCATCGGGGAGACGCTGGACTGGGCGCAGAGCCTCGTGGTGTTGAACGCGCCGAAGCTCTCCAAGGAACTCATAGAGAGCACGATCAGCGTGATCGCCAAGTACGACCGCGACGCCCAGAAGATGCTCGACCACCTCGGCGTGAACGCGAAGGAGAGCAGGGACCTGGGCCAGAAGGAGCCGACCGGCGAGAGGCCCGAGGAGGCGATGTACGAGATGCACCGCTCCGTCCACAAGCACGCCCACTAGGTAGGGACAGAGCGCGGCTATGGAAGCGGTGGTAAACGACTTCGTCCAGGTGCTCAGGAACCACGGGCTCAGGGTCTCTCCGGCCGAGAGCATCGACTCCCTGCACGCCCTCAAGCACGTCGGCCTCGGGGAGAGGGAGGTCGTGCGCGACACGCTGCGCGCCACCCTGGTGAAGAACCGGGACGACGCGCCGACCTACGATAGGCTCTTCGACCTTTACTTCGATTTGCGCCCTTCGGCCGAGAAGCCGAAGGCCAGGCTCAAGCTGCCGGACCACGACCACGACCACGGGGCCCCGCCCGCCAGGCTGGAGCTCGGGGAGGAGGCCGGCGGCGAGGCCCCGGACTCCGAGGATCACAGCCACGAGGCGGACGACTCGACCGAGATGCGCAAGTACTTCAGCGAGGACCGGATGCGTCCCTCGAACGACATCCACGGCGAGGCGGAGAGGATGAGGCTCTCGATGTTCTCGCAGGAGCTGATTCTCAACCGCAAGCCCGGGGCCTTGGAGAGCGCGCTCCAGCGCCTTACCTACCATCTCAAGCTCCGGCGCTCGCGCAACATGTTCAACCCCGGCGGGCTCGTCCCGGAGGTGGGCGGCGAGGAGCTGCCCCTGGACGTGTCGGCGGTGGAGCTCGAAGACCTCGTCGGTCACCTGCACGACATGGAGGTTGACGAGGCGCTCGTGGCGGAGCTCGAAGCCCAGTCCGAGAACATACTCAGGGGCCTGCCGGAGCTTATAAAGCAGATGCAAGAGCGCGACAAGCTCCTCAAAAAGGACGCAAGGGACGACACGGAGCTGCGGCGGCGCTCGTTGCGGAAGATGCTCCATTTCTCCGCCACCGAGCAGCGGGACATGGAGGCCGCGGTCCGTAGGATCTCCCGCAAGATCCAGGGCGCCAAGACGCGGCGTTTGAAGGAGGATCGGGCCGGCAGGATCAGCGTCCCCCACACACTGCGCCACAACGTCCGCTACGAGGGTGTCCCCTTCGACCCGGTGCTGCGGAAGAAGCGCGAGGGGAAGCCGCGCGTGGCGCTCTTGTGCGACGTGAGCTTATCGACGCGTAACCTCGCGCGTTTCTGGCTGCACATGGTCTACCAGATGCAGAGCCTCTTCTCGAAGGTCAGAACGTTCGTCTTTGTGGCGGACGTGGCCGAGGTGACGCAGCTTGTGGAGGAGCGGTCGATGAATGCGGCGGTCGACGAGATCTTCTCCGGTCGGGTCATCGACGCTGACGTGAACAGCGACTTCGGCAAGGCCGCCGAGCAGTTCAAGAACCGCTACCTGCCGACGATAAACCACAGGACGACCCTGGTGATCCTGGGCGACGGCCGGAACAACGGCAAGAACCCGAACGCCGCGGCCCTGGAGGAGATAGCGCAGCACGCCCGGCAGACGATCTGGATCACCCCGGAGGCGAGGTGGGGCTGGAGACTCGGAAGCTGCGACATGCCGCTCTACGAGCCGATCTGCGACCGCGTCGAGGTCGTTCGGACCGTGGAAGAGCTCGCCGGCGTCGCCGAAGAGCTCGTAAAGAGCCGGGTTTGACGGGCGGCGCCCGTCAAGGGGTGCCCATCCCCGCCACCGAACCCTTCCGGTTCTGCCCGGCGGATGGGACGAAGCTGGGCGAGCCGCGCCCGAGCGGCGGGGTGGCATGCCCGCGTTGTGGCCGATCGTGGTACCGGAGTTCCGTGCCGGCGGTCGGGGCGGTGATCGTCGAGAACGGCAAGGCGCTCGTTACGGTTCGGGCTCGCGAGCCAGAGAAGGGGCGGCTGGACCTCCCGGGCGGGTTCCTGAAGGTCGGGGAACACCCGGCGGACGGGCTCGTGCGCGAGATCCGGGAGGAGCTCGGGGTGGAGGCGGAGGTGGTAGGCGACTCGGTGCTCCAGGCAACGCACACGTACGGGGAGGGCGGGGACTGGGTGCTGGCGATCGGTTTCCGGGTCAGGATCGTCGGCGGTGAGATCCGTCCCGCCGACGACGTCGCGGGGGTGAGGTGGGTATCCTTGGAGGAGATCGACGACCTCGACTTCGCCTGGGCGCACGACAGGGAGCTTGTGCGGGCAGCGCTGGAAGGGGAGCACGCTTGACGGCGAGGAGGAGGAATCCGTGGGCGCGGTAGAAGGCTGGCTCGAAGGGTTCATGCACGGCTCCGTGGGCGTCGGGGTGGTGCTGCTGGTGAGCTTCCTTCTGGGCTTGAGGCACGCAAGCGACCCGGACCACCTTGCGGCGGTGACGACGCTCATCGCCTCCGATAGGGAACACGACAAGATCAGGAAAGCCGGCCTCATGGGGCTTCTGTGGGGCCTCGGGCACGGCACGACCCTCGTCCTGCTCGGCCTGCCGCTCGTGCTCTTCAACCGCTTCCTGCCAGAGCCCGTGCAGCAGGCCGCCGAGACGCTTATAGGCGTGATCATTGTCCTGCTCGCCGTACGGCTCCTGATGCGGTGGCGCCGCGGCCTCTACCACGTCCACGTTCACAGCCACGACGGCGCCGCAGCGCCCCACCGCCACGTCCACTCGCACAGCGAGAGTGAGGCACACGAGCACGGCCACGCCGTCGGGCGCCGGACGCCGCTCTCGGCCTACGGCGTCGGGCTCGTGCACGGGATCGGCGGCTCCGGCGGCCTCACGCTGCTCCTGCTGTCGACCATCTCTAACCGGGCGGAGGCCGCCGCGGCCCTCCTGCTATTCGCGGCGGGTACCGCCGTCTCGATGGCCCTTCTCTCGACCGCGTTCGGGCTCGCCATAGCCGGAGGACCGATGGCGAGGAACTTCGAGAGGGTCGCCCCGGTCCTGGGCGTGCTCGGCGTGGCGTTCGGGGCGTGGTACGCCCTCGGGGCGGTAGGGTTGGTGACGTACCCGTTCTAGTCCTTTGGCACACTTTCGTTGCACGGTAGAGCTTCTCAGCGTACCCCGTCAGTTGGGCCACGCCACCTGGGAGGTTTCAGCACGAGGTGGACGTCGGCGTCGGAGAGGGTATCGATAAGGATGAGCCTCTCCTCCTCGCCGCCGTCGAGCAGGTAGGCGCGGGAGTAAGCGCCCGGGTAGCTCTTGCGACCCGGCCCGTAGCCGATGCTGTAGATCTCGGCCATCGGCCCTCTCTTCAGATCCTGCCCCAGGGGGCGCTCAAGACCCGGGAAGTGGCGTACGAGAACGGAGGACATGTCGTTGTCTCTGACCCAGTCGAGGCCGGTTTGCGTGTAGGCCCTCGGGCTGTAGTCCTAAGTACCTCCAGTGTATGATTGCGGGATGCCACCAGCACGTTTCGTTCGACTG
>JADDPV010000173.1 GCA_016781705.1 Rubrobacter sp. | reverse complement strand
TCATGCACGGCGCCTCGCTCCTCTACAACCTCATGGTCGCAGAGGCCGCGGGGAAGGAGGAAAACGTCAGTAAATACGAACAGAGATTGTCTGAATGGTCCTCAGCCGTAGAGGAGAGACTGAATGACCTCTCCGCCTGGAACCCCGAGCCGCTATGGGGACTCGTATCCTCCGTACGGAAGACGGGAGCGAGTATGGCCACTCGCCTGTTCGTCGACACCTGGAAGCGCATGGTCTGTACTTCCTCGGGACCTAGAAGTGTTGTTTCCGACCAGCACGCCCATGACCTGATCCGCGAACGCGAGAGGCGGCTCAAGAGAGGTTGGGCCCGGCTAAGTAGCCCGCGTGCCCTGGAGATATGGGGAGGAGAGTCAAGCGCGGGTCAGCTTGACTACCGATGGACCTACGCCCACAGAATCCTCTCCGACATCTTCGAGGGCTTGGAGAAGGATCGCGTTGCTTGAGCCACATTCGCGCCGGCATCTGATCGAGGCGCTACGCCCCCCGGAAGGTTACGAACTTAGTGCCGCCATCGGTACCACGTATACCCTGAACCTTCTCTCGCTTCTGACAGCTCCCCTCGCCTTCACCATCTTCGACTGGGAGGACACCGAGGGCAACCCTACGGCCGATCCACTGGCCCTGCTGGAGACGATGCGCAGGTACTCAGACCGTATCGCCATCTTCTGCGAAGCTGGCCGCATCCAGGTGCCGTCCAGGGGCCATACGCTCTTCGCGTACCTCGAGAACTCCGTCTTCGAGGTGACCGCCCCGGAAGGGGGTTCCTTCCACCCGAAAGTCTGGGCCCTGCGCTTCTTGCCCGTAGGGGAAGGGCCGGTCCTTTACCGCCTCTTGTGCTCGAGCCGCAACCTCACCTTCGACCGCTCCTGGGACACGCTGTTGCTCCTCGAAGGCGAGCTCACGGACGAGGTGGTCGAGGGCAACGCGCCGCTCGGCGACTTCTTCGGGGCGCTCCCCAGGCTGACCGTCCACGCCACGCCGGAGCGGATCAAAGCCAACGCTGACCTCCTGCGAGAGGAGCTCGGGCGGGTCCCATTCGACCTGCCCGAAGGGTTCGACTCCGTCTCGTTTCTGCCCCTGGGACTGGAGGGATACGGGCGCTGGCCCTTCGCCGGCGCGCTGGATCGCTTGCTCGTGGTCTCCCCCTTCGTGACCCCCGGAATGCTCCGGCGGCTGGCACTGCAGAGCCCTCGTAGCGTGCTCGTCTCGCGCGTGGACTCCTTGGCGACGATTCCTCCCCAAGACCTAGAAGGCTTCGCCGAAAAGTACGTGTTTGGTCCGCTGGCCGATCCAGAGGTCGAGGATGATGCGGAGAGCTCGGAAAACTTCGGCAGCACCGATGGTGACGCCGACAACGACGGCGTCCTGAAGTCTCTTCTGGGCCTCCACGCCAAACTCTACGTCGCCGATGCGGGGGGACACGCGCGCGTCTGGACGGGTTCCGCCAACGCCACGGGCGCCGCGTTCGACTCGAACGTCGAGTTCCTTGTCGAGCTCACCGGCAGCTTGGAACGCTGCGGTACCGAGGCCCTCCTTGGCGACGGGGCAGGAGATCCGGGTTTCCGGGATTTGCTTGAACCATACCGGCCGAAGACCGAAGAGCCTGAGTCCGATGCGGCCCAAGAAGAACTCGATAGCCTGGTAGACGGGGCGAGGCGGGGCCTCTCGCAGGCCAGGTTCGTTGCCACCGTGAGCGCGCATCCGGCCGAAGTTGGGACGTTCAGCGTGCTTTTCGAGGCCGAGAACGAAGAGAGCCTTCCAACGCACCCCGGGGTTTCGGTGCGTTGCTGGCCGGCGACGCTCAGGAAGACGTCGGAGGTCGAGCTCGGACCCGACGGCTCGGCCACGTTCGAGTCGCTCTCCTTCGAGGCCCTTACTTCCTTCTTCTGCTTCGAGGTCGTCGGTGTCAGCGGCGGATTGAAGTCCGCGAGCCGCTTTGTACTCACAGCGCCCCTGAAGAACGCCCCGGAGGACCGGCGCGAACGCGTTCTCAGATCCCTTGTGAACAACCAGGGCAAGTTGCTGCGCCTCATCCTCTTCCTTCTCGCGGAGGGCGGTTCGGGCGACTCGGTTGCCGCCGTGAGGGGCATACTCGCCGGCGAAACCAATAGGGGACCGGAAGGCGCCGACGGAGGGTACCGTCTGCCGCTCTTCGAACAGATGGTGCGCGCGCTGGCCCGCAACCCGGCCGCTCTGGACCGGATCGACGCCCTGCTCGCCGATCTGCGGGAAACGGAGGAGGCCAACGAGCTTATCCCGGAAGGGTGGGACGCTATCTGGGAGCCTATCATGGCCACCCGCAAGAAGGTGAGGTCCGGGTGAGCGCGCCCTTCGTTGACCCGGATGAGGTTCTTGCCGGGCTCAAGGACTTCCAGCGCGAGACCGTCGATTACGTGTTCCGCAGGCTCTACCCCGACGAGGACGCCACGGACCGGTTCCTAGTTGCCGACGAGGTCGGCCTTGGCAAAACTCTGGTCGCCCGCGGCGTCATTGCAAGGTCGCTGCAGCACCTGCGCGAGGCGGGGGAGAGGATTGACGTGCTCTACATCTGCTCCAATGCGGGTATAGCACGCCAGAACATAAGCAAGCTGAACCTGACCGGCAAGGACGAGTTCGCCCTTTCGTCTCGCATCACCCTGCTACCAATCGCCGTCAAAGACCTGAGCGACGACCTCAACTTCATCTCGTTTACCCCGAAGACCTCCTTCGATCTCGTAAGCGCAGAGGGAAAGGCCGCGGAGCGCATGCTCCTGTATTGGCTTCTGCGGGAGATCTGGCCATTGCACGGCACCGGCCCCATGAACCTTTTGCAAGCCACCTCTAGGGACATGCGCCGCTGGAGGGAGAACCTTCGTGCTTTCAACGTGTGGCATGAACCAGCCCCCGCCCTGATCGATGCTTTCGCCCGGGCACTTGAAAGGCGGACCCGCGAAGACGAGGAGGCGGGACGCACCAGCATCCGCGACCGTTTCATGGACCTCTGTGCGAGGTTCACGCCGTACCGTCAGTGGCCCAACTGGGAGCGCAGGAGCGCCAGAAGGGCGATGATCGGCGAACTCCGAGGCTTGCTGGCCACGGCCTGCCTCAGCGCTCTAAAGCCGAAGCTGATAATCCTCGACGAGTTTCAGCGCTTCAAGCACCTTCTCGGCGGTCGTGAGGGGCACAACGAGCTCGCGCGCAACCTCTTCGAGCAGCCGGGGGCGAAGATCCTGCTGCTTTCTGCGACCCCCTACAAGATGTACACCCTCGATCACGAGTCGGACGAAGACCACTACAGGGACTTCAAGCAGACCTTGAACTTCCTCGAAGGACGCAACGGCGAACCTGATGAGCCCGACGGGGACCTCGGAAGGCATCGCAGGGAGTTGTTGAGGTTGGGCGGCGAGGTCGCGATCGACGATCTCCGCGCCAGCACACGTAGGCTGGAAGCCAGGCTCCGCAAGGTCATGGTACGCACGGAGAAGCTCGCCGCCTCCGAAGACCGAAACGGGATGTTGGAGACAGTGCGCGCGGAAGGAAAGGCGAGGTTGGAGCCTGGGGATCTCCAGGCTTACATTGCGTTACGCGCCTTCTCGGAGATGTTCGGGCAGGGCGATCCGATCGAGTTCTGGAAGTCCGCCCCCTACCTGATGAACTTTATGGAGGACTACAAGCTCAAGCGAGTCTTCGAGCGCGCCTTGCTGGATGACACGAGGGATCATAGCGTTACAAACATCCTCAAAGGTCTAGCCCGGACCGACGCCCTGCCTTGGTCGACGATAGGTCGTTACGGCGCCGTGAGCCCGAGAAACGCCAGGCTACGCGCCCTTCTCGCGGACACTACCGAAGCCGGCGCATGGAAGATGATATGGGTTCCACCGTCCATGCCCTACTACCGGCTGGAAGGTCCGTACGCCGAGCCCGATCTACAGAGGTTCACCAAGCGGCTCGTCTTCTCTTCGTGGCGTGTCGTCCCCAAGGTGATCGCGGCCATGACGAGCTACGAAGCGGAGCGTCAGATGATCCGCTCCTTCGACAAGAGTCCCATAAACTCGGTGTCTGAGCGTGGCAAGCGGGGGAACCTTCTCACCTTTTCACGGCAGAGAGACAAGGATACCGGGAAGGAGCGCCTCACGGGAATGCCGGTGCTGGGGCTAATGTATCCCTGCGTTACGTTGGCCGAAGAGTGCGATCCCTTGCGGATCGCCATAGATCAGGGCAATGATTCCGAGCTGCCCACCCTGGAGGAGGCGCTCGGGCGGACGGAGAGTATCATCGAGCCGCTCTTGCGACAGATCGGGGCCTACGAGGCCGAAGGGCCGGAGGACGCGTCGTGGTACTGGGCTGCGCCTATCCTGATGGACCGGCTACATCGTCCTGAAGCCTCAGAGCAGTGGTTCTCTCGTCCCGGTCTCTCAGCTATCTGGTCGGGGGTGGACGCCGAGCACAGCGGCAGGGACGGCAGGCACTGGCCCAGCCATGTCAAGCGGGCCGCAGCGCTCTCGGATGCCTCGGAGTTGGGAAGCTCCCCGACGGACCTGGCGAGGGTGCTGGCGCAGATGGCGTTGGCCGGGCCCGGTGTAGCGGCCCTCCGCGCGCTTTGGCGCTGGACCGGATGGGAAGCGGAGGGCTACGGAGAGGCACGGGACGCCGCCGCTAGGTTGGCATGGCGCCTGCGACTGATGTTCGACCTGCCGGAGGTGACTTGGGCACTCAGGGGGCAGGAGGCGGAGGATCGCTACTGGCGGCAAGTCCTGAGTTACTGTGCCGAGGGAGGTCTGCAGCCTGTATTGGACGAGTACGCCCACGTGTTGCGCGACCCCGAGAACCTCTCCCGCACGGAGGCATCGGAGATCGCATCCAGGGTGTCCGCAAGGATGTGCCAAGCACTCGGCGTCACAACATCCTCCATGAGGGTGGACAAGGTGCCTAAGAGAAACATGGCGCCGCGTTCGCTCTTCAAGGAGAGAATGAGGGGACACTTCGCCCTCCGGTTCGCTGAGGAGAGGTCGGAAGACGGGACCGAACCAGTCACCCGCGCGAGCCAGGTGCAGGAGGCTTTCAACTCCCCGTTTCGGCCTTTCGTGTTAGCTACGACCTCCGTCGGGCAGGAGGGGCTGGACTTCCACACCTACTGTCACGCGGTGGTCCACTGGAACCTGCCCGCCAACCCGGTGGACCTCGAGCAACGCGAGGGTAGGGTGCACCGCTATAAGGGACACGCCGTACGCAAGAACCTCGCACATACTTACGGTTCGTCCGCTATGGCGGAGGGTGTCCTCGACCCGTGGCAGCGAGTATTCGAGCGCGGCAAGGAGGATAGAGACGATGGGGATTCGGACCTCACCCCGTTCTGGATCTACGCTCCAGACGGCGGGGCGAAGATCGAGCGCCACGTCCCCGCGCTGCCACTGAGCCGGGATAGCGAACGGCTGGCTGCGCTGCGCAGGGCCCTCGCCGTCTACCGCATGCTATTCGGGCAGGCCCGTCAGGAGGATCTGATCGACTACCTTCTCGCGCGGTTCACCGAGGACGAGGTCTCTGAGCTTGCAAAGAGCCTGCGCGTGAACCTGCAGCCGCCGCATAGCTGACGGAGATGCCTCTGAGTTTTATCGTCCTCTCCGGCGGAGCAGTGATGGGCGCCACGAATGAACCGTTCGTCGCGCGTTCTCGTCCGGGGTGCGCAGGGCGCATTACTCTTCGGCGACCTCCTCCAGCATCTCTGTATCTTCGCGGACGGTCTTACTACTCACCACTATGGTTGGCTCCTCCGGCAAACGTTCTATAAGGGCGTAGGCTTCCGGAGGAGTCGGATCCACCCGATGGTCGTCGACCCTCTCGCCGATAGCGGTCCCGAGTTCTTTTCCTTGCAGGAGGCAGGACCGGTCGACCACCCCGGTGAGCGCGCACAGTACGGCGTCGAGATCATCGTGGCTCAACATCTCACCATGGGTACCGGATATCCCGAGCCCGTTCGCAATGCGGGTGAGGACCCTTCCCTTCGGGCCACTACCATGCCAAGTGTCACCCTCGAAGGTAATGCGGTCTTTATCGTCCTTGTAGCCTTCGTGTGGCAGCTCGAGCAGGCGAAGTGAGCCCGCCGGGTAGGTTTCGAAGAGCCGGTCGCCGAGCGGATCGAGATGGTCCTGAGAAAGGAGACGCAGGATATTTTGGAACCTTGCGACCACCGAACCGATGCGGTCCGCAAGCGGCGGCAGGGCCCCGAAAGCGAAATCCACCGGGCGCTTGACGAGCTGCCAGGCGTAGACCTCGCCTCCCGGACAAGGCAGCCCTTGCAGGTCGATCGGCACGTCCGCATACAGCGGCGCGCGCCGCAGGCAGGCCGCGAGGAGTTCGACCTCCTTTTCGGCGATGGGAGCGAGCGGTCTACCTCTGCCCGGCTTCTTTGAGAAGGTGTGGCCCTTGTAGACCGTCGCATGCACCTCGGTCGGGGTTCGGCGCGTCGCGAAGACCAGGACGGAGCCGCCGGCACTGTACCCTCCCAGGTCTAATCCAAATGCCATCCTCTCGCGATCCTCGAACGCAGACGAGGGTCCGCGACCGCTCTGTGGGCTGGGTCTCACGCGGTCGGCATGACGTTGATGGTTAAGGTCGCCAGTCATTCAGGTACTCGCAGACCTGCCCCGGCGAAGCCTTGGGTCCGAAGTGGACGATGTCTTGCGCTACGTCGGTGACCAGATACAGGAAGTCCTCATGCGCTACCTCTGGATCCTCCGAGGAGTCCATCACATAGAAGATGGCCAGGCGTGCGAGGCGCCCATCCTTCTTCTTACGCACCACACGGCCCATTCTCTGTACCATCTGGCGCCTGGATCGGCTACTGGCGAGCACGATCGCAAGGTCGGCGGCGGGGACGTCCACCCCCTCGTCCAAGAGGCGCGGAGCGGCCACGAGCTCGGTGTCTCGATTCTCGAAGGCGGCGAATACCTGTTTGCGCTCAGACATGTCCATGCTCGAGGTCAACACCGCGCCGTTTACGCCTCGGCCGTTCAGCTGCCCTACCGCGTTGGCCGCCGCCTCTTGAGTCTGCGCGAAGAGGATCGACTTGTCGGCCTTTCGGATTGCTCCGGATAGGTCTGCGAGACGCGAGAACTTCTCCCTGGCGCCAGCGAGGGTCTGCCTGCGCTTAGAGAAGGCGCTAAGGTACCCGCGGGCGAGACCTGTAGCCTCACCTTCCCCACCTATGGCAAGCTGGTTGACTTCACGCATGAACTCGCCGAAAGGCTCTTCCGGCAGGCCGTACCAGTCGATCAATTTCTTCCTTCGCTTACTCGCCTTCTCGTTGTTCTCGTCGTAGAGGTGGCGCTCTTCCGGGGAGAACTTAACGGCGACGAAGGCTATCTTGAA
>JADDPV010000067.1 GCA_016781705.1 Rubrobacter sp. | reverse complement strand
CATGCCCGAAGGCTAGCACGAGGATCAACCCTTATGCAGACCGCTGTGAGGCCCCTACGTTGACAAGCCGGGACTCGCGGATACGTAGATCGGGCCGGGACTGAGGGCGCGAGTATACTCCGCGTAGGTGTCGGATCTAGTTTGGGAAGGTGAGCAGGTTGTCGAGTCGGCGTAGAAACCTCATCGCGCTTGGCGAGGGAGTCTATACAGTCGCTGAAGTCTCGCACATTCTGCAACCCAGCATGACGGCACGAAAGGTTCACTACTGGCTCAAGAAAGGCATACTTGGACCTCCCGTACGGCAGACTAGAACGGGTAAGCCAACACTGTTGACCTTTGAGCAGCTACTGAAAGTCAGGACGGTTCAGCACCTCAGAGACGATCTACACTTTTCTCTACAACGGGTCACAGCTACTGTTGAGGAACTATCTGACTGGGTATTCCACCGTCTTTTCGCGCAACAGTGGTATGAACTTCGCTTCTACCGCTCACCCAGAGGAGCGGTGGCCGTTACCGACGGTAAGCACGACCTGGAAGTCGGCACTGGGCAGCTTCTGATGCCAGATCTGCTGCTAGAGTTAGACGCTTTCTTGCGCAAGACGCGGGAAGACTGGGAGCGCCGAGCGGTAGATATCGAGGGGTATCCTCGATTAGTGTCCAATGCGCGCATCTTAGGAGGCGCTCCTGTAATAAAGGGAACCAGGGTAGAAACAGCGTTCATCTCCCACATTGCTCAGGAGATAAAGCCCAAAGACATCCTGCGCCTCTACCCCTACGTGGACGAAGAAGGACTGAATCAAGCATTGGAGTTTGAGGGCAACGCGTCCGCTGCGTGAGGATAATTCTCGACGAGAATCTTTGGCCCGAATCAGCAGTAGCCCTGAACGCGTTCGAGGCGCGCTACGATCTCAGTTTTGTTCATATCAACGATATAGCGCCCGGTGCCCAAGATGAGGACATTCCCGAAATCTGTAGAAACCAAGGTGCCGCAGCCCTTGTCAGCGCCAACGTGAGAGATTTCGGTGCGAGACGAGTAATCTTCGAGGCGTTACTCGAGGCGGGGGTATCAGTAATCGTGCCGAGACCTTCTAAGCGCGCTACGCTTACGCCCGAAGTGCAGCTTTCCATGCTGATTCGGCACATACAGAGGCTATCCTCGGCCTTACACACTGCCCAAGGGCAGATACTTCTGAAAGTGACAGAAGGCGGCGTTACTGAGGCCAGCTTGGAGCAACTCATCAGAGAAGTGAGATAATAAAAGGTCAGAGCCCAAGCGACCTCGACCATATGCTAGGGACAACGGCTAACGCCCGAGTATCTCCAAGGCGTCCCCGAGCGTCATGCCTGGATCCACCGGCCTCCCCGCGGCCCTCTCCCTCTCCTGGGCCTCGCGTATGGCGCCCGCAGCACTCGCGGCGAAAGCGGCGTTTCGCATGTTCTCCCGCTGTAGCTCCGCGAACTCCTGGGCCATCGCCCCGAAGATGGCGGTGATCTCCTCCCGGTCGGAGGGAGAAAGGGTTGCGGCGCGTGCGAGTGTCTCCTCCAAAGGCGGAACGAGGGCATCCGCCGCACGCTCCAACTCGGCTAGGAGTTCCCTGCCCTCTGGCGAGAGCTTCGACCGGCGCCACTTCTCGAGATCGTCGCGATCGTGATCCAACCTTCCTCCTATCGCTTAAAGCCGGGAGTCGCCCAAGCGTACCCTGACTGTAGAGGAAACACAGGCCACCCCACAGGTGCCGAAGATGGCCTGAATGATGGAGGGGTGTCGCTCTGCTAGCCCCAGAGGGGCATACAGGCTCTCACAGCGGTGTTCATGAGCGATGAGCCGCGATCGCGTAGCCGCAGTGGGCAAACCAGCCTCTCGCGTCCTGCACCGTGACGGCATCCAGCGCCCGGCCGATGGCCTCAACGAGGGCTCCTCGGGTCCGCGCCGCCGCGCGGCGCAGCAGCGCCTTGAGCTTGCTGAACGCCTCCTCGATGGGAGAAAAGTCCGGCGAGTAGGGCGGCAAGAACAACAGCTCGCAGCCCCGCGCCTCCACGAGCCTCCTGACCCTCTCGCCCTTGTGGGCCGCGAGGTTGTCCAGGACTACCACCTGCCCGGGCAAGAGCGACGGCGCCAGTGCCCGCTCCACGTAGGCCTCGAAGACCGCCTTGGTCGTGCTACCGACCACCGCCAGGCACGGCCCCATGCCTCCGGCGCCCATACTCGCGAGCAGAGTCGTATTCCTGCCGCGGTTGCGCGGCACCCTGGCGTAGGCCCGCTCGCCCTTGGGCGCTCTCGCGTAGAGGCGCGTCATGGAGGTGTGCGTCCCGCACTCGTCCACGAACACTAGGCGCTCGGGGTCTATCCGGCGCGCCCCCCTCCGCCAGCGCGCCCTCTCTTGCTCGTCGCGTTCGGAGGCCGGGAGGGACTTTTTTTGAGCGGCAGCCCCAGCCGCCCGAAGGCGCGGCTCATGGTGGCTGTGGAGACCCTCACGCCCCTCGTCTCCTCGAAGAGTTCGCAGTGCTCCGCCAGGGTGAGGTCGGGGTTGGCCCTAGCCTGGGCCAGCAGGCGCTCCTCCAAAGCCTCGCGCTTGGGAGCAGGCGGGCCGGGGATCGGCTCGGGGTCCACCCCGCCGGTCTCGCGGCGCTTCTTGAGCCAGCGCTTGACGGTGGCTCAAGAAGCGCCGCGAGACCGAGAAGGCCCCGACGAGCGCCGCGCGGGGCATCCCGCGGTCGACGGCCGCCAAGACCTTCAGCCTGAGGTCCTTCGAGTACGCCTTCATGACCGCAGCCTCGCACTGGCTCAACCCACACGCAACCCGCTGTCAGACGGGCGCACAGGAGCCGGAGACGGCGCGGCGGCCGTGATGGGTGCGCATCCTCAGGGATAGGGGGGACCGGTGCTAAGATCCACTCAAGAAGACCTCCTTTACGCCGGTCGGTTTGGTCGCTACCGAGCGTAGGGAAATCTTCTGTTTAGCTCAAGTCCTCAAAGAAACGTGCACATGAGGTTAGATAGTAACAACACTCAATCACCTCATTGTCTCCCGAACAAGCGACGCCAAAAGGATTTCTCTTGCCTGTTCTCCGACTGGCGCTGCGTTACAGTGTCGAACGTCTGGCGCGAGCCTTCGGCTTCATTCTCCTGATCGGCCGCTTGCCCTGTGGGAGATTCGTTAGTCTGGTGAGGTCTCTTGCTGTACTGAGCGCGGCTGGCATCGCGCCCCTGCTTGCAGTCGTCGCGAGGTGCGTCCCCGATCCCGGCGAGGGCATCGTGAATGATGCGCTCGTATTTTGTCCAGGCCACCTCCGCCTCTGCTCCGAGGCTAGCCTCCGCAGCCCGGTACTCGAAGCTACCCCTGCCAAACTCCTTGAGCGATGGCGGTCGCCCGAGGGCCTCTTCCAGACGCAGGTACTCGAGGGCCTTGTGGGCCAGATCGGCTTTGTTGCGGTTGTCCGAGACCTCGCGGCTGAGCTTCTCTCTCGCCGCCTGGTCGAAGCCCTCCGGGGAGGGGACCACCGCGACACCGCCTAAGGCCCGGTACACCCGGGCGACGAAGCCTTCGACGTCCTCAGGGACGACGCGAGCGCGTACCGGCGAGACCGGGGAGCGCTCGCCAAAGGCACGGTACAGTGCCGCCACGTCGCCACCGAACCAGCGGTTGACGGAGACCGCTGCAGTTTTGGCGAACTGCTTGGGCGTGGGAGGTTTACCACCCCGCTCGGCGCTCTTGGTGTGAAAGACTCTTGCGGCCTCGCGCACGTCGTTCTCCACCCGCTTCCTGAGGTATTCCTGGAGGTGCTCTCCGGCCCAGGCCCTGCGGTGTTTTGTGATCAAATTCCTGAGCAACTCGAAGCCTTCCCTACGGGAGCCGCGGCTCATGGTGGTCTCGATGGTTACGCCCGGCTCCACCTCCACCTCCCGAGTCTCGGTATAGATGGGGTGAGGTTCTCCCAGACGCCCCTCGGCGGCGATCAGTTCAGGGAACATGCCCCGGTCGACCGGGGCCCCGAGATCCTCGAACTCTGCGAGATCCCGGCTGTGGTACTCCTCGAGGCCTGCCATGTCTGTGCGCGAGTACGGACCCTCACACAGGAACCACGCGGTGAGGGCGCAGCCGTGCCAGAAGCGTAGCGCAGGACCGAAGATCTCCGCCAGACGGACGTGCGGGAAGGGCTCGGTGACGATCCTGCTAGGCTCCCGGGGCGCCATCACCGATCCCCAGAGCTCGTCTATCTCGTCCAACAGGTCGTTCGGTAGCGCACGCCGATACAGCCCCTTGCGGTGAGGCGAGCTGTCTTCCTCGACGCGGAAGAGCACGAACCCCGGCTGCTCCTCGACGAGCCCCCATAGGGGTTCCATGCCACTCTCTTGCTGGGCGTGTAACGAGTCGAAGGCCTCCCAGTAGCGGGCGAGAGCTGATAGGCGCCGTTCCACTGGTGACGTCTCGCCGCCGAACAGGGAGGCGGCTATAAGCCTGAGTTGCTCCTCGCTCACGCCTTCCGCGCCGATCTTCGCGGCGGTCTCGCGCGAGGGGCCGAGGTAGAGCCTGGTCTCCGGCAAGGCAGTCGCGATGTGCTCGTCGGGGTGCGGCTCCTCGCCCAGGTAGGCGAGGAGGGCCAGCCAGTCGCCGCCGAAGAATCCCGAGAGCGTCGCCTCGAACTCGCGGGTGAGGGTGCGACGGCGCAAGGCCGTGCCGTCCTTCTTGGCCTTGGCGTAGTACCGTTCTAGGAGCGGAAGCAGGCGGAAGGCGCGGTAGCGCGCCCCTAGTGTGGCCGGGCCCACGCGCTCCCCTCCGCGCCGGACGGCGTCGGCGAGCGCGGCCTTGGCGGAGAGTTGCTCGGCGGCGCGCAGCCTGGACCAGCCCCCGCCTGGCTTCACCGCCGACAGCTCGGACTCGACACTGAGATCTAGCGCTCCGAAGAAGGCGTCCACCTCCTGCCAGCGTTCCCGCCTCCTCTCCCTGGACCTCTTCGCCTTCTCGGGCGAGTCGTCGAACGAGGGCGGGAAGGCGCGGCCGGAGCGCAGGACGAAGGGCTCATAGAGGGAGGAGAACATAGGATCCAGCACTGTGTGGGCGAGCAGGGCCTCGGGAGAGGCCTCCGAGGAGACCGACCGGTAGGCGTCGGACTCCACCGACTCGTGGAAGAACCTGCCATGCTCCACGAGGTAGTGTGGAAAGTGCAGCCGCCCCAGCCTGCCGTTGATCTCAGGCCGAGAAGACCAGCTACCCCGAGCCTGCTGCTTCTCCAGCGAGAACAGGTCGTCCAGCACTCGTCTCTCTTCGTCGGTGAGGCCGCTCAGGCGCAGCGTCGACGGACGATCGGTGGCGCGTGTGTCGTCAGCGCCCTCGACGCGGAACGGAACCTCCCCATTTAAGGAGCGCAGAGCGAGCCGCCCGACCAGAGCGTCGAGCGCGGTGAGGCCCTCGGCGCGCCCGTGGGCGGCCTCCGCTTTGAGCAGCTCGGAGGGCACGGTCACCTTCGAGGCGAGCCTGCCGAAGCTCTCTTCCTTGCGGTCAGCCACCGAGCCTCCTTGCGATCTCGACGTACTGATCGAAGGGAACTGGTTCTGTGGTGGAGGCGGCGTAGTCGGCATACGAGCGGGCGAAGGCCTCCCGTTCGCGCTCCTTGCGGCGCTCCTCTACCCTCTCGGCGTCGTGCACGATGCGCCGTTCTATGGCCCCCCTCTCGAAGAGCACGAAGGTATCGGGCCTCTCGGCGGTCTCCGCAACGCGGACCCCGGACACCTCGGTCTCGTCCGGCGAGTCGCCGTCGTCGGCCCCGGCGATCTCCCTGACCGCGGCCGGGTCCATCTCGTTCTCCTCGTAGACCGTGCGCAGGTGCTCGTCGAGGCCGAGCTCGGCGTGGAAGACGAGGTCGAGGGCCTGCTCGCCGGGTCCAACCCTCCCGGTGAGCGCCGGATGGTTTATCACGCGGATGCCGCGCCCAACGAACTGGTAGAACTCACCGAAGGAGCCGTAGGGCCTGAAGGGAGCCACCACGGCGATCGGCGGGAAGTCGTAGCCCTGGCCGAGCATCTTCAGCTGCACCACGCCCTGGAGGTTCCCGGAGTCGTTCTCGAAGCGCTCCCTGACCTCGCGGATACGGGCGTCGGTCATGGAGTGATGCAGGTGGGCCGACGGGATCCCCGCCTCGTTGGCGATGCGCGCGATCTGCTCGGCGTGGCGCTCGCCGAGAGCGCTGAAGAGGACTCGCGGCTTGATCGGGTGCAGGAGCTCCGTCTGCTCGTCGAGGGCGCGCCGGACCTCGCGCATCAGCTGCCGTATGGGCTCCTCGCTCTTGGCGGTGATCCTGGCGAGCTTGCGCTCGTCCCCGATCACCTCCAGCAGGACGTCGCGGCCTACAATCTCCTCGCGTCGGCCGTCGGGCCAGACCATCTCGTACGTGGTCTCCGAGGCGTCGGGCGCGAAGCGCGTCACCCTGAGGTTCTTGGCGTTGCCGTCTGCTATGGAGTCGATGAGCAGGTAGCGGTAGACGACGTCGGCCTCTATGGGCCTCCCGTCGAGCCTCTTGAAGCAGGCGCTCATGAGCAGCTTCCTCGCCCCGGAGAAGTGCGCGAAGGTTCGCTGGTACGACTCAGAGGCGGCGATGTGTGCCTCGTCGACCACGATCATATCCACGTCCTCGGGCGCCAGCTTGGCGAGGAGGTGGTCGGGGTCCGAGCCATCCCCCAGCGAGTGGAAGTTCGTGACGATCACGTCGGCGGAGAGGAGGTCCTCGCGCGACACGCCTCGGATCGCGCCGCCCTCTCGGTCGAGCGTCAGCACCCGGGGGGGCGGGCATCCGGGGATGAGTGGGCCTCCGGGTAGCCCGTAGAGGACGTTCCTGCTAACCGTGTGGTCGTAGGCGCTATCGAAAACGCCCCGGATAACACTGCCGGGCGTCACCACGAGCGCCCTGCGTCTGGCGAAGCCCAGGGTTGCCGCTACCCCGAGCGCGGTCTTGCCTGCTCCCACGCTCATGACGCACGCGGCCGTCGTGCCGCCCCCCGCATAGTAGCCGGAGAGAGCCTCGAAGGCCTGGGTCTGGCACTCCCTCAGGGTCCTCTTGTTTAGCTTGTCCCGCACCCGGTCGAAGTAGATGGACGACGGGCCCTGGCTACGGACATCCTGCATGGGTGTGTCACCTCCGGTCGGAGAAGGGGCGAGGGCGTGCGTGGGGTCGGGATCCATCTCGGGAGCCTCGACGGTAGGATCGGCCACCACGAAGCCTGCGAGCAAAGGGTCGCCCAGGAGCAGAGCCTGAAGCTGGCGGACACAGCGTTTGGTATCTCGGCGGATCGAGTCGTACGAGAACCGCGCCACGACGCGGCCCGAGGCGTGCAGGTCGTTCTGGCGCATGCGGTCGTAGCTGAAGGCCCCCCT
>JADDPV010000153.1 GCA_016781705.1 Rubrobacter sp. | reverse complement strand
GCTAAAGTCCCAGCAGCACCTTCCCGCCGGGGCCGATGCGGGCGTTGGAGGGCTTGCGGTTCACGCCGGAGAGGTCTTCGCCGGAGGCGGCGAGGTAGACGCGGGGCTCTTCGACGGCGAGGCCAGGGTTGGCGTGGTAGGTCTGCCAGGTGATGTCCCGCCAGGTAAAGGTGAGGACTGCGGGTGGCTCTTCCTCCCCTCCTCCGAGCTCGACGCGCACCCGCGGCTGGCCCATAGACTTCGAGATAGAGCGCACGGAGCGCAGGTGCTCGGACTTGTTGAATAGGTCTATGCCCGCTCGGAGACGGTTCGCCGGCTCGGCCATGCGCCGCCTCAGCTCGTACTCGAGGTCTAGCTCCGCGCGAAGCCTGGTCGCGGCGGCGCGCTCCTCGACAACCTCGACCTCACGCTCCTCGAGGTCGCGCTCCAGTCCCGCGACTCGTCTGAGCGCCTCCTCAAGGGCGGCCTCCTTGCGGGCGACCAGAGCCTCCACCTCGCCCATGCGCGCCTCCACCTCGCCGCGCCGGGCCTCGAGCAGATCCTCCAACCGCCGGATCTCTGCGTCGCGGCGCTCGACCTCGCGCCCCAGCCGTGCCACGCGGCGGTCCTGTCCCTCCCGACGCCGCCCACGCCGCCGCTCTTCCTCCTCGAACCCCCGCACCACCTCCCGGAGTCGCTCGCGCTCCCCCTCTAGATCCCGCGCCCGCGCCTCGACTGCCTCCGCCCGCGCTTGCGCTTCGTCGGCGGCGAGCCGCAGGCCGGCGACTTCGTCGTAGAGTTCCCTCAGGTGACGCTCCCGCGCCAGGAGCCGCCGCCGCAGTTCGCCCGCGTCCGCGATCTCTTCATCCTCCGGGCGCCCGTCGTCGTTCCCGAGAACCCCCGACGGACTCTCCACCACCGGGAGGTTTTCGGCGCGCTCCTCTGACGCCCCCTCCTGTTCCGAGGCGTCCGGCGGAGCGTCGCTGTTCGGCGTCGCCAACCGATCCCCTTCGCGCTCCTCCACAGCTCCGGGGGTCTCTTCGTCGGAACCGTTTTGGCTCCTCTCCCCCACGTCCTCCCTACCCCTCCTTCGCAGCTTCGCCCTCGGGTTCGCCCCCGTCCTTCTCTCCGGCAGCCGCCGCGCCCCGAACTTCAGCGCCGGGCTCCTTCCCAGCGTCGCCCTTCGCCTCGGCCTCCGGTGTGGGCTCTTCCCCCCTGGTGGTGCCCCCCTTCCCGCCAGCCCCACGCGCACCCTGGCGCTCGGCGCGGCGCTGCTCGCGCTGCTCCGGCGAGAGCCTCTTGCGTTCCCCGGCAGCGTCTTTGCCTCTCCCGCCGCCAGCCCCACCGTCGGCCTCGCCGTCTGCCTCCGCCTTCTTTTTCGCGGCCCTCTTCGGTTTCTCCTCGCCGCCATCCGCGTCGGGCTCTTTGGGGAGGCCGGTGATCTCCGACACCTTCGCCAGCACCTCGCCCACCTCCGGCCGCTCACCGACCCAGGCGTACGCTACCTTGTGGTCGGCCCCAACGACGAAGGTCGCCGGCCGGGCGTGCTCGCCGCGCCCCTTGCTCTTTTCCAGGAGCCCCCACTCGCGCGTGGCGATGCGGGCATAATCGTAGAGGAAGTAGGACTTTATACCGGTCTTCTTGACGAAGTCGCGGGCCTCGTCAGGCTCCATCACCCCGATGCCGACCACCGAGCCGCCGGCCATGTTGATCTCGTCCTCCCTCGCCGCCAGCCCCTCAAAGTACGCGACCTCCTCCTCAGTCGAACCCTCGCAGAACACTACGACCACCGGCCCCACCGCCGTCCTCATGCTCAGCCTGAACTGCCCGCCCTGGGCCGAGGACAGATGGAACTCCGGCGCCTTGTCCCCTACCTCCGGCACCGCAACCGTCTTCGTCCGCGCCACGCTCTCGACCTCCTCGCCTCATAAAACTAGCCTCTTCTCCCGCATCTTACAGGCTCGCCGCCGCTTTGTGGCCACGCCGGATGCCGAACAGCGCATCAGGAGACGACTAGGACGGGCGTCCCCTGGGCCGACCGCAAGCCCGCTGTGCATACCGGGTCGGATCGAACCGAGCAATAGAAGTAACCCCGCGCACGGAGATAGTCGATGACCGAAAACGCGAACTACCCGCACGTCGTCGAGGAGGTCCTGTTCCCCTTCCCGGGAATGGACGGAACCTAGGACCCACAGATCCGGGCGGACCTCATGTACTTCACCACGCCGGGCGACGGAGCGGTCTTCAGCAAGAGCTCCATCTCATGGTGCGGGAGCCTCTCGCACGACGGCTACGACAACAACGTCTCGCGCATCACGGCCAACGTGCTGCGGGCGTTCGCCAACGAGGAGCGGCTTCCCTGAGCAGCACGTCGCTTGCAGTATGGGAGACGGGGCTGACCGCTTTTCCCTGGTTACGTCAGGAGATATAGTTCGAAGAGCTAGGCAAGGGGAAGGACAGGAGCAGTTGTGGCCAACGTCGTCGATTACGCGACGACCTACGCGCGGTTCGAGTGGGAAACGCCCGAGCGGTTCAACTTCGGGCGCGACGTGGTGGACAAATGGGCCGCCGAGGGAGACCGTCCGGCCATGATCTGGCTGGGGACCAACGGCGAGGAGGAGTGCCTCTCCTTCGCCGACTTCTCGCGCCTCTCCAACCGCTTCGCCAACGCCGCCCGCTCGTTGGGCGTCCAGCGCGGCGACGGCGTCATGGTCTCCTCCTGGGCAAGGCCCCCGAGTGACACACCATCCTCACCAGCCTCCTCAATCTCGGCGCCATCGCCATCCCCTGCGCCCCGCAGCTCCGGGCCGGCGACCTCCGGTTCCGCGCCGAACACTCGGGGGCTACGATGATGGTCTCCGGCCCCGAGGACATCCAAGCGTCCGAGAAGATGCGCCCCGACGCCCCAGAGGCCCTCAAACGCTTCGTCTCTCTTGGTGGCGAGCACGACGGCGGGGAATCCTACGAAGCATTGACGGACGCGGCCTCCGAGGAGTTCACGGCGGCGGACGAGGGGGCGTTCTTGCTCTACACGTCCGGGACGACGAAGCACCCGAAGGGCGTTTCGCACACACGCCTACATTCACGCAAAGAGGATGCAGGCGCGGTACTGGCTGGCTCTGCAGGAGGGCGACAGGTTGTGGTGCACCTCCGGCACCGGCTGGGCCAAGAGCGTGTGGAACGTCATATTGGGGCCGTGGAGCCTGGGGACGGAGATCTTCTTCCACGAGGGCGCCTTCGACGCGGCCGAGAGGTTCGACCTGATCTCGCGCTACGACATCAACCTGACGGTATACGACGGCTACGGCCAGACGGAGAACACGCTCCTGGTCGGCAACTTTCCCGGCCTCGACGTGCGGCCCGGCTCGATGGACAAGCCTTCCCCGGCTGCGACGTGAAGGTCCTGGACCTCGAAGGGAACGAGTGCCCGCCGGGCGAGCCGGGCGACATCGCGCTCTCGAACCGTGCCCCGGTCCTGTTCAAGGAGTACTGGGAGCAGCCCGATCAGACGGAGGCAGGGTTCAGGAATGGCTACTACCTGACCGGAGACCGGGCACACCGGGACGGGGACGGTTACCTGTGGTTCGTGAGCCGGGCGGACGACGTAATACTCTCGGCGGGGTATCGCATCGGGCCGTTCGAGGTGGAGAGCGCGCTCATCGAGCACCCCGCGGTCGTCGAGAGCGCGGTGGTCCGCGCCCCGGACAAAGACCGGGGTAGCATTGTCAAGGCGTTCGTCGTGCTCGGCGCGGACTTCGAGCTATCGGATGACCTCGTAGGGGAGTTGCAGGACTTCTGTAAAGAGAACACTGTGCCGTACGAGTACCCACGCAAGATCGAGTTCGTCGAGGAGCTGCCGAAGACGACGAGCGGCAAGATCCGGCGCGTCGAGCTGCGGCAACGTGAGGAAGCGCGGGGCTGAGGGGCCGCGTGGATCTGAACTCCCTCGCGAACGAAGATTTCTGCTACCTGGCGACGACGGGTAGGGTGACGGGGCGGACGCACGAGATCGAGATCTGGTTCGCCCTCGTCCCCGAAACGCGCACCCTCTACATGCTCGCCGGCGGCCGGGACCGCTCCGACTGGGTGAAGAACCTGCGCAAAACACCGGAGGTGAAGGTCCGCGTCGCCGGCGAGACGTTCGACGGCCGCGCCCGCGTCGTGGAAGCCTCGGCGGAGGAAGACGAGTTGGCCCGGCGGCTCCTGGTCGAGAAGTACGAGCGGACGCCGGGTCGTCTCCAGAACTGGCGCCGCAATGCGCTGCCGGTCGCGGTGGACCTCGCGGTCTGAGAGCTAGAAACGTAGCAGCGCCGCGAGCTGCGCGAGACTGCTCGCCATGCGCGGCCCGTACCAGGTGAGGAGCTTGCCGTCCACGAGGTGGACGCGATCCTCCCGCGCCGCCGGGATGTCCAGCGCCTGGATCCCCGGCAGGTCCTCCGCCGAGAAGGGGTACGGCTCGTCCGGCAGCAGCACGACCTCGGGCTCGGCGGCCTCTATCTCCTCCAGCGTGACCGTCGGGTAGCGCGTCTCACCGCCGCACACGTTCTCGCCGCCGCACGTCTGGAGCACGTCGTGGACGTAAGTGTCGCTCCCGACGCTCATGTACGGGCTTTTCCAGATCGGGACGAAAAGGCGTCGGGCCCTCCCCCGGGCCTTCCCCCGCAGTCCCCCGTGGACGCGCTCGATCGGCCCGAGCACCGCCCCCGAGCGCTCCTCCGGCGCCCCAACCCTCCCGGCGAGCTCCTTGAGCATCTCTATCGTGCCGGCCACCGTCCCCGGCACTCCGACGAAGACCTCGACGCCCGCCTCCATCAACCCCTCGACGTCCTCGCGCGTATTCTCCTCCCTGACCGCGACGACGAGGTCCGGCTCCAGCGAGAGGACGCGCCCCACGTCCACCTTCTTCGTCCCCCGACCTTCGCGACCCCGCCCACGGCCCGCGGCGGCTGCGTGCAGTAGCGCGTACGCCCCACGACCCGCTCCCCCGCCCCGAACGCGAACAGAGCCTCCATAAGGCTCGGCACCAGGCTAATGATCCTCCGCGGCGTCATTACCATAGGATAACCCGACGCCGCCCCCGGAACCCCTACGCCCTCAGATCTCGCGCGCAACGAGACTTCGCGCCTGTTAGCGTAAGGTTTACGATTCGTAATCCTTTTGTTGTGCGGAGCGTTTAGAATGTAGGGTACGAGCGTTGGGGTTTCTGAACGCGAAGGGGAGGGCGGCATGGAGAGGTCGCTGGTCGCGGCGGCGGTGACGGCGGCGCTTTTGGTGGCGGTGACAGCGTACATACCGGCGGTTGCGCAGCAGAACGAGGTGACGATTGACTTCGAACTCACGGTCGAGGGCGCGCCGCCCGCGGACGCCACGTTCTTCGGGCAAAACCTAGCCCAGGGGACAGCCGTGCGGCTCACCGACCCCGATGGCGACGGGGTCTACACGGGCTCGATGTCCAGCGGGACGCCCGACGAGGGGTTCAGGATCGTGCAGGGCCGGGGGACCGAGGAGACGACGAGCGGCGTATCTCCCGGCGGGCCGGTCGCCGTGATCGAAACCTTCCCCGCCCCGAACGTCGAGGGTGGCGCAGCGACGCTCTCCTCCATCATCTACTTCGACGAACGCGAGGATGGCGGGACCGTCTCGGCTACGGGCGTCCTGGAGAAGCCGGATACGACTACCTACATGTACGGCACCCACGCCATCGCCGACGAGGCCACCGGCGTGCGGTACGCGCTCGAGAGCGACGACGTGGACCTCGACGCATACGTCGGCGAGCGCGTGACCATCTCCGGCGACCCCGTTCCCGGCTACGAGAACGGCCAGGTCGAGGGCGGCCCGACCCTGCTGGAGGTCCGTTCCGCAGAACCGGCGACCGCGGCCAGGGGGACTACGGTCGCCTTCGAGGTCAAGATCGAAGACGAGGTGCCAAAGAACGTCTCTTTCTATGTGGAGAGCGACGCCTTCCCCGGCGGGGTCATCTGCACCACGGACAGGGCGGTCAACGAGCAGGCCGGATACCCGGAGTGCAAAGGCAACGGCGAGACGGAGCGCCTGGAAGTCCCCATGGCCCCGGGCCAGGAGTTCGACTACAGGCTCCTCACGAACCGGGGCAACGAGCTCTCCCAGAGCGTCGTCGCCGAGGGCTACGAGGTCGCTGAAGACGGGCTCGTCGTCGAAGCCTCCTACTCCTTCGCCGAAACCTCGAACGGCGAGGACGTAAACGAGGACGGCGTCGTGGACGAGGCTGACGTTGAGCTCGCCAAGCAGGTCAGCGACGACGCGAAGAGCGGCATAGACCCCGAGAAGAACCCCCTCCCCATCTCCGGCGGCGCGGCCCTCCTCGTCCTCCTCGCCGGCTCTGGGCTAGCCGCCGCCGGATACGCCGCCCACCGGGCCACGCGCTAGCGTCTCCGGTCGGCCAGAAGGACGGCGGCGAGTCTCCAAGGGCCACGAGTCCGGGCGCGGGATCGTCGACAATAAGAAGGACGACGACGTGGACCACATGCGGCGCGTCGTCTCCTACATCCACCGCCACCAGTGCCAGCAGCCCGAAGAAGAGAACGTCCAGGACTCGAAGTGGCGCTACTCGCGCATATACTTCCCAGACGTTCCCAAGCGCAACGCGCCCCTGAGCTTCGCTAATCCGCCACGCTGGGCGAGGAGCCGGAGGTCGAGCTGGCGCTGGTCTAGCGGTTAGTCGCTCGTGCCCTGCTCACTGGGCTGCGTGCAGGTATAGGGCATTCTCGAAAGTTCGCCATAGTAGAAGCTCCAACGCCACCGTACACTCGGGGTATCGCCTACGAAGTTGGGAAAGGGGACCAGATGAGCGAGACCGAGCCCGTGCGTTTCGCTGGTATGTCACCCCACCTCTACTACGAGGACGCCGAGGCCGCCCTGGAGTGGCTGGCTCGGGTGTTCGGGTTCACCGAACGCGTCCGCTTCATCGACCCCGACGGTGTCGTGCGGGCGGCGGAGATGTACGCTGGGGACACCCTGGTACACATGGACGGGGTCGGTCCCGGCCACTGGGAGGGGAAAGGCTTTGCGAGACCGGTTGGCCAGCTGGTGATCGTGTACGTGAACGACGTAGATGCGCACCACGCACGCACCGTGGCTGCCGGGGTCGAGGCCCCGGAGTTACAGGACCAGTTCTACGGAGCACACGTGTACACCCTGGGGGACCCGGTGGGAACACCTGGACCTTCTGGCAGCACCTGCGCGACGAGGCCGAGCTCCCCCGAGGCTGGGAGGAGATACGGCGGTGAGGGCGAGCTGCCCCTTGTTGCAGGGTATCCACCCAGCATCATAGAAGGGCGTTCTCGGAAGCTGCTTTCGGGGATCCCGCGCCGCCATAGGTAAACCATTCCCGGGCAAGAAGTCGGCACGGCGAGGAGGAGGAGGAGGAGGAGGAGGAGGAGGAGG
>JADDPV010000197.1 GCA_016781705.1 Rubrobacter sp. | reverse complement strand
CTTCTGTGTTGCTCAAGTCCTCAAAGAAACTCGCACACGGGGTTAGTTAATCGCCGCGACCGGGACGCCTGCGGCGTCGAGTGGCTCGACCAACCGATGGAGCCGTACACCATCGAAGCGTCGCTCTCGAACGGCGACCAGCTGGACGCGGGCGGCGTCGCGCTGAGGGTGCAGCACACGCCCGGACACACTTTAGGACACGTCTCGCTGTGGGCGCCGGAGGAGGGCGTCCTGATCCTGGGCGACGCCGCCCACGGCGACGACGTCGCCTGGATCAACCCGTTCCGCGAGGGCGCGCGCGATGGTACGCGCTCTCGAGACGCTCGATCATCTTCCAGAGCTACCCGCCCGACGCGCCTACTCAGGCCACGGCCCCGCTATCGAGGACCCAAAGGTCGCCATCGACGCCGCGCGGCGACGCTACGAGAAGTGGCTGGAGGAGCCGGAGAAGGCATGCTGGCACGCCTGCAAGCGTATCTTCGCCTACGCGCTCATGATCTACGGTGGCCTCGCCAAAAGCGCAGTGTGCCCCTACCTGCTCCGCTGCCCCTGGTTCCAGGACTTCACCCGCCACGGCTTCGGCGTCGAGCCGGAGCCCTTCGTCGAGCCGTTCCTCCCAAGATGATCCGCTGCTCGAAGGCCGCCGGGTGGCCCGACGGGCGGCTCCTCGCCCTTCCGCCGCACAATCCAATCCGCCTCCCCCCGGCTGGCCCTCCGGCCCCACCCGCCCGAAAGACTGGCCCAAGACACCAGAGAGCGACGAGTAGCGCTCGACGAACTGCTCCCTATTCGGGGTTCTCGCAGACGCTACTCGAGCCTATTTAACTTTGATACGGTATACGTACTTTCCGAGACAGCAAGGGTGCCCCCACCGGAGTGGCGAGGGCGCTCTGCCGAAAGCTGGCTACTCTAAAGAACCTTGATGCGCCTGCGCACCTTAGTCTGGGCGAGAGAGGCGGCGATCTCGTCGAAGGCCCGCGCGGGGGCCGTGCCTTCGGCGAAGAGGGCGTTGCCGGGCTCGCCGGAGGCGTCCGGGAGGATGGGGATGCGGCCGAGCACCTTCGAGCCCAGCTCGCCTGCGACACGGTCGCCGCCGTCGCCGCCGAAGATCTTCAGCTGCTCGCCGCAGCAGGGGCATTCGGCGTAGCCCATGTTCTCCACGACGCCCGCGACCTTGAGGTGCGCCTGCACGGCCATCTTGCCGGCCTTGACCGCGACGCGCGCGGCGTCGGCTTGCGGGGTGGTGACGACGAGGGCCTCGGCTTTGGGGATCATCTGCGCCACCGTGAGCGCCACGTCGCCGGTGCCGGGGGGCATGTCCACGATGATGAAGTCCGGCTCGTCCCAGTACACGTCGCGCATCAGCTGCGTGAGCGCCTTGTTGACTATCGGGGCGCGCCAGATAATGGCCTGCCCCTCGCTCACGAAGTTACCCATCGAGATGAACTTCAGACCCGAACGGGATTCTATCGGGAAGATCACGCCGCCAACGACGTTGGGCTTCTCCGTCGCCCCGAGCATCACCGGGATGGAGGAGCCGTGCACGTCGGCGTCGAGTATCTCCACCGACTTGCCCGCTCGGTCCAGCGCCGCCGCCAGGTTCACCGCCACCGTGCTCTTCCCGACCCCGCCCTTGCCGCTTACGACGGCGATGATGCGGGTCTTGGACTCGTCCTTGAACGCGGGCGCCAGCTCCGAGGGTCCTCCGTGCAGCGAGGTCATAAGGTTCTGCCGGTCGGAGTCGGTCATCACGCCGAAGTCCACCTCGACGTGCTCCACGCCATCTATCATCATCAGGCGGTCCTTCACGTCCTGCGTGATGCGGTGCTTGAGGGGGCACCCGGCGGTGGTGAGCGCGACGCCGACGGTGACGGAAGATGCCTCTATCTTTATGTCCCTGATCATGTTCAGGGACACGAGGTCGCGCCCGATCTCCGGGTCCCTGACGTCCCGCAACGCCTCCCTTACGCCGGCCTGCGTGAACCCGTCGGCGGGCTCGCCGCCGTTGGCCGGAGCTCCGGCCGCCTCCTTCGGCACTTCTCCCTTACGCTTGCGAAACCAATCGACCATGCTCTGAGACCTCCTCCGGGGCCCGCCCCCGAAAACCGAAAATCAAGCGACAGCGAACCGGAGAGCCCGGTCGCGTAGCCCCGATGTTACCACAGCAGCCCCCCGCTCCCGGCCCGCCGGCAGGTCGAACGCCGGAGCCCAGCACGGGGACGGTCATGGCGCAGTCTCGGTTCGCTACCAGCCACTCACGAACCGTAGCTTACCCCAGCCGCCGCTAGAAACGGTCCGACCCACCCGTCGGCGTCCTGCTGACCGCTATCTACGGCCGGTACTCGCCGAAGACCTCTCGCAAAGCGTCGGAGACCTCTCCGAGCGTCGCCAGGTTAGCCAAAGCCTCCCTCATCGGGTGGAGCAGGTTGTCCGTGCCCTCGGCGGCACGCTCCAGGTCGGTGAGGGCCTTCTCGACGGATCGCGAGTCGCGGGTGTCCTTGAGCTCGTCGAGGCGTTCGATCTGCCTTTCGCGGATCGTCTCGTCCACGGTGTGCAGCTCCATCTCCGGGTCGTCGTCGCCCTCGTCCGAGGCATAGCGGTTGACGCCGACGATAACGCGCTCCTCCTTCTCGACCTCGCGCTGGTAGCGGTAGGCGGCTTCCTCGATCTCGCGCTGCATAAAGTGCTCCTCGATAGCCTTCACGGAGCCGCCGATCTCGTCTATGCGCTCGATGTACCCCCACGCCTCCTCCTCGACCGCGTCGGTGAGGGCCTCGACGTAATACGAGCCGGCCAACGGGTCGGCGGTGTCCGTGAGGCCGCCCTCGCTCGCCAGGATCTGCTGCGTCCGCAACGCGATCCTCGCGCTCCTCTCGGTCGGCAGCGCGAGCGCCTCGTCGAAGGCGTTGGTGTGCAGGCTCTGCGTCCCGCCCAGGACTGCCGAGAGCCCCTGCACGGTCGTGCGTACTATGTTGTTCTCGGCCTGCTGCGCCGTGAGGGAGGAGCCGGCGGTCTGGGTGTGGAAGCGCAGCTTGAGGCTCCTCTCGTCGGTCGCGCCGAAGCGTTCTTTCATTATCTTCGCCCACATCCTCCTGGCCGCCCGGTACTTGGCGACCTCCTGGAAGAGGTCGTTGTGCGCGTTGAAGAAGAACGAGAGCCGCGGGGCGAACTCGTCCACGTCGAGCCCCGCTTGAGTAGCCGCCTCGACGTAGGCTATGGCGTTGGAGAGGGTGAACGCAAGCTCTTGAACGGCCGTGCTCCCCGCCTCGCGGATGTGGTAGCCGGAGATGGAGATGGTGTTCCAGCGCGGCAGTTCCTTCGCGCAGTAGGCGAAGAGGTCGGTCGTGATCCTCATGGACGGCCCCGGAGGATAGATGTACGTGCCGCGCGCCAGATACTCCTTGAGCACGTCGTTCTGCGTGGTGCCGGTGACTTTTTCACCCCCCACGCCCTGCTCCTCGGCCACCAGGGCGTAGAGGAGGAGGAGTATGGAGGCGGTCGCGTTTATCGTCATCGAGGTCGAGACGTCCTTGAGAGGGATGCCGTCGAAGAGGTCGCGCATGTCGAGCAGGCTGTCTATCGCCACGCCGACCTTACCGACCTCGCCCAGAGAGAGCGCGTGGTCGGAGTCGCGGCCCATCTGCGTGGGCAGGTCGAAGGCCACGCTGAGCCCGGTCTGGCCGGCCTCCGTGAGGTACTTGAAGCGCCGGTTGGTCTCCCTGGCGGTACCGAAACCCGCGTACTGGCGCATCGTCCAGGGGCGCCCGCGGTACATGGTCGGGTAGGGGCCGCGCGTGTAGGGATACTCGCCCGGGTCGCCGAGCCTCCCGTCGTAGTCGAAGCCGTCCCCCAGGTCCTCGGGCCGATAGAGAGGCTTCACCTCGATGCCGCTCTCGGTCTTGCGTTCGTCCCTCTTCTCGGTGTCCAAGCTCCTCCCCTTCCCTAACCGTCCGGCTTGCTTGCGGGGCCACCGTCCGGCTCCACCAGCTCGGTGAGGACGCCGAACGCGCTCTTCGGGTGGACGAAGGCCATGCGCGTCCCCCCCACCCCGACCCTGGGGCTCTCGTCTATCAGCTCGACACCGCCCCGTTCGAGCTGCGCGAGCCTTCCTTCGATGTCCTCGACCTGAAAGGCGACGTGGTGGAGACCCTCGCCCCTCTTGGCGAGGAACTTACCGACGGGCGAGTCGGGGTGGGTGGGTTCCAGAAGCTCGACTCTGGACTCCCCGACCCGGAACATCACCGCTTTCACGCCCTGATCGGCGACCGTCTCGGGTTCTTCGAGGCGCGCGCCGAAGCGTTCCTGGTAGAAGCGCGAGGCAGCCTCCAGGTCTTCGACGGCGTAGCCGAGGTGGTGGATCTTCTCGAACAAACGTTCCCTCCTGTCGTAGACCTATTGTAATGCACGCTTGGCGACGCGCCCGGCGGACGCCGGGCCTGGTTAGGCTAGAATGTTCCCAGTTGCGGGCGTATTCGGGGGTGGACTTTGGCGGAGAGCGCGATTTTGCGGAAGATACAGGAGCTCTCGGGGGAGCGTGAGAGGCTCGTCGGGGAGGAGGGGCGCCACCGCATCGGCCCCGAGGGCCACGCCCGCCTAGAGCGCCTCGACCACGACCTCCGCGTCCTCTGGGACCTCAGACGCCGCGAGCTGGCCGGCGAGCGGGTGAACCTCGAGGAGGATTATCTGGACCGCTACGACCGCTACACGTAGAGGCTGGCGAGGCTCCCTCTACCCGCCCGCACTGTCGTTGCCCATCTCGGCCCACTCGGCGGTCGAGGAGGCGCGGGTGAGTACCTTCTTCAGCTCTAGCATATCGTCCTCGCTGAAGTTATCGCGCCCGGCCTCGGGCAGGAAGGTCAACGTCCGGCCGTCCGAGTAGCGGACCACAACCCGGTTGATGTCCACGTGGCTGGTGTTGGACTCGGCGCTCAGATCCCTCTTGCGGTAGATACCGTGCATAAGGCTCCCTCCCCTACTTGCGATGTGTGCGGAGCTGGTGCGAGAGCGAGTCCAGGTAGGTCGCCGCCTGCATCAGCTCGTAGGAGCCGAACTCGTCGCGTAGCCTCGGGACGAGTACCTCCTTATCGCCCGTGTCGAACTCTATGACGATCTCCTCTATCCCGTAGGGGTCGAGTCCACTCCCCATCTGCAGCGGGCTACCCTGCCACTCCCCGCTCCTCTTCGCCTCTTCGGCCATCTCACTCCTCTCCGAAATCTCCATCAGAGCTCTCCTAGTGTACCTAGAACGGCCATAGGGGCGCCAGGGCGACGAGCAAGGGGGCGACCATGAGCGCCGGGAGCATGTTCGCCACGCGCACCTCCCTCAGCTCCAGGAGGACGAGGCCCAGGCCCAGGATCAGGACGCCCCCCGTCGCGGTCGTCGCCAGGATCATGGGCTCCGTCAACACCCCCTCTAGCAGCCCCGCCGAGAGCGTCAAGCCCCCCTGTACCACGAGCACCGTCCCCGCCGACAGCAGGACGCCCCACCCCAGGACGGAGGCGAACGAGAGTGAGGCGACGAAGTCCAGAGCGCTTTTGAGGGCGAGCAGGCGGTAGTCGCCCGTCAGACCGTCCTCCAGCGAGCCCAGGATCGTCAACGGCCCGACGCAAAACAGGAGGCTCGTGGTCACGAACGCCCGGCTCACCGGGCTCCCGCCCTTCGAGAAGCGCCGCTGCAGGGAGTCGCCAAACCGCTTGAGGGCGGCGTCTATCCCGAGCAGCTCACCGGCCACGAGGCCCAGGATCACGCTCACGAGCGGCACCAACGGATTATCGAACTGAATGAAGTTTTGGACCCCGATCAGGACGGTCACCAGCCCGATGGCCTGCATGGCGGTCCCGCGCATCCCCTCCGGCAGCCGCGAACCGGCCAGGGTCCCGATCCCCCCACCGACCAGCACGGCGACGACGTTTATCGCGGTCCCGAGGCCCATATCGCAGGAGAGTATATTCTGGTGGGAATCACGCGGTCCGATTGCCACGCGCAACCGCTTCACTCGCCGAAGCGGGCAACGGAACAGGAGCTTTGCAGCTTGTGTCAAGGGCCGGCTTCGAGGTTTTGGGACGCCCAGGTCCCTGCAAATGCTCTTCGCGAGGGTGTTCTCGATCTCCACGCGCCGTGGCACGGGCTGCATCTTCCCGTGCTCCGGATGCCAGAAGAGCGGGTGCTCCATACCTTCGCGCAGCTTCTCGCAGCCGCGTCCCTCCAAGTGCTTCAGAAGCTGATGGCCGTTCGAGAGATCAGAGCATCAACTTTGCAAGCGGTCCGGCACGGTCCTGGGCGTTGCGTTGCGTGCCCGAGCCTCCCTATCGGCCAGCTCACGCTTTGCCCCGATCATCAACCAAACGCCGTCCTTTATGTTCTCTCGCGCCTCCTCTCGATGGTCGCTCCCTACGTCCTGGCCTCTGGGATCTCGACGTAAGTAGCCATCCACCAGCCGTCCTCGATCTGCTCGTACTCGACCGTGAGTTTTGCGTTCTACGCTGATGGAGCCCGGCCAAGAGCCGACAATCCTCTGTCGAAAGGCTCTGTATAATCGCGCCCGTCGGCGGAAGAGAGCCTCGCGGGGAGTTTGAGAACTTGGACCTTTACGAGCACCAGGGTAAGGAGCTGCTCCGGCAGTACGGCATCGAGACGCTAGAGGGCATCGTCGCGAGCTCGCCAGAGGAGGCCCGCGAAGCAGCAGAGAAACTCGGCGGCACGGTCGCGGTCAAGGCGCAGGTGCTGACCGGCGGACGCGGCAAGGCCGGCGGCATCAAGGTCGTGAAGAGCCCGGACGAGGCCAGGGAGGCGGCGGAGGCGATACTCGGGATGGACATCCGGGGGCACACCGTCAGGCGCGTGCTCGTCGAGGCGGGGGTGGCTATAGCGAGCGAGATGTACCTCTCCATCACGGTGGACCGCGGCGCGAAAAAGGCCCTGATCCTGTTCTCCACCGAGGGCGGCGTGGACATCGAGGAGGTCGCCGAGCATAACCCGGACGCCATCGCGCGGCTCCACGTGGACCCGCTGGTCGGGCTCTTGCCCTACCAGGTGCGCGAGATAGTCTTCGCCGCCGGCCTCGAGGGCGATACCGCAAAGGGCCTCGGGCGGACGCTCACGAACCTGTACCGAGCGTTCGAAGGCTCGGACGCTAGCCTCGTCGAGATCAACCCGCTCGTCGTCACCGAAGACGGCCGGGTGCTGGCGCTCGACGCGAAGGTGACGGTCGACAACTCGAGCCTCTACCGCCACGAGGACATCGCCGAGCTGCACGACGTTGAGGCGGCGGATCCGCAGGAGCAGCGGGCGCTGGAGGTGGGCCTTCAGTACGTCAAGCTCAACGGCGACGTGGGCATCCTCGGCAACGGGGCGGGGCTCGTCATGAGCACGCTCGACGTGGTGGCTCAGGCGGGAGGCGAGCCGGCCAACTTCTGCGACGTCGGCGGTGGCGCGGACGCGGAGCAAATCTCGACCGCTCTGGACATCGTGACCTCAAACGAGCAGGTCAAGAGCGTGCTGTTCAACATCTTCGGCGGCATAACGCGCGGCGACGAAGTGGCCCGGGGGCTCCTCTCGGCCATAGAGCGCACCGGGATCGATCTACCTATAGTCGTCAGGCTCGACGGCACCAACGCCGAGGAGGGAAGGCAAATCCTGGCGGAGAACACGCCGAAGAACGTACACACCGAGGAGACGATGCTCGGGGCGGCCGAGAGGGCCGTCGAGCTCGCGCGGAACGGAGGGCGGTAAGCAGTGGCGATACTCGTAGACGACGGCACGAGGCTGTTGGTGCAGGGCATCACCGGCCGCGAGGGCCGCTTCCACACCGGGCGCATGATCGAGAGCGAGACGAAGGTCGTCGCCGGGGTCACGCCCGGCAAGGGTGGCGGCGACTTCGAGGGCGTCCCCATCTTCGACACCGTCCACGAGGCCGCCAGGGAGACCGGGGCGAACGCGAGCGTGATCTTCGTCCCGCCGCCCTTCGCCGCGGACGCTATCTTCGAGTCCCTGGACTCCGGCCTCTCGACCGTCTGCTGCATCACGGAGGGCGTCCCCGTCCACGACATGCTCAAGGTCTCGGACTACATAAAGATGACCGAAGCTACCCTCATCGGCCCCAACTGCCCCGGCGTCCTATCCCCGGGTAAGTCCAACGTCTCGATCATGCCGGGGGACATCTTCCTGCCCGGCAACGTCGGCGTCGTCAGCCGCAGCGGCACCTTGACGTACCAGGTCGTCAACGAGCTGACGCAACGCGGGATCGGCCAATCCACGGCGGTGGGCATCGGGGGCGACCCTATTATCGGGACGGACTTCATCGAGATCTTGAAGAAGTTCGAGGCGGACCCGGAGACGGGGTGCGCTGTGATGATCGGGGAGATCGGGGGCAACGCCGAGCAGTTGGCGGCCGAGTACGTCCAGCGCGAGATGCAGACCCCGGTCGTGGCATACATCGCGGGCTTTACCGCCCCCGAGGGCAAGACGATGGGCCACGCGGGCGCTATAGTCTCGGGCGGCGAGTCCACGGCGGAGGCGAAGAGCGAGGCGCTGAGACGCGCCGGCATCCGGGCGGCGACGAACCCGTCGGAGGTCGCGGAGCTGGTCGCCGAGGCCCTGGGCAAAGCGTAGGTAGGGCGGAAGGCCACGCCATGAGCGAGAAGAGCTGGCGACCGGGCAGCCGCAGGGACCAAAGGCGACAGACCGGAGGTTCCCGAAGCCGGGACAGGAGGAGGATGGTTCAGGGCTCCGACAGGACCATCTTCGTCGTCATGGGCGCGTTCGCCGCCGCATCGGTGGTCTTGCTGGTCGTGCTGGCGTTCACCACCGGGTAGACGTAGCGGGCGCGATCCTTCTGGCGAGATAACCTTCGAGAACAGGAGCACGCGCCGATGCAGATCGTTATCGTGGGGGCGGGAGAGGTCGGCTTCAACACGGCCCTGATGCTCAGCGGCGAGGGGCACAAGGTCGTCCTCATCGAGCAGAACGAGGCGCTCGTCGAGCGGGCGGCCGAGCGTCTGGACGCCCTCGCGATTCAGGGCAATGGCGCGAGCCCCAGGATGCTCTCGGAGGCCGGGATCGAGCGGTCCGACCTGCTCGTGGCGGCCACGAACTCCGACGAGGTGAACATCATTGCCTGCCTATCGGCCAAGGCACGGGGGGTGCCACGGACCGTGGCCCGCCTGCACAACCCGGACTACTACGACTCCAGCGAACCCTTCGCGCGTGAGATGCTGGGGATAGACTTCGTCATCCACACCGAGCAGATGGCCGCCGAGGAGATCAAGGAAGCCCTGCTGGTCCCGGGGGCGGTGAACGTCGAGACCTTCGCCGATGAGAAGATCGAGGTCGCCGAGGTGATCCTGGACGCGAACTCGCCGGTCGTGGGGTTGCCGGTCAGGGACGTGAAGCTGCCCGAGCAGAGCCTCGTGATCGGCATAGTGAGGGGCGGGGAAGCCCTCGTGCCCAAGGGAGACACCGTGCTAAGAGCGAGGGACCACGTCTTCCTGATCGGGGAACGGAGGCACGTGGGGAGGGTGGTCGGGGCCGTCGCCACCGACACGGCCCCGGTCAGGGAGGTGATGATCTTCGGGGGCGGGCGCATCGGCTTGCAGCTTGCCCAGGCCCTCGAGGAGGTCGGCATCTACGTCAAGGTGATCGAGCGGGACGAGGCCCGCGCCCGCCACGTCGCTTCGCGGCTGAGGAAGGGCATCGTCCTACACGAGGACGGCGTCTCGCAGGACCTGCTGCTCCAGGAGCGCGTGGACCGGACGGACGCCTTCGTCGCCGTCACGGGTGACGACCGGGCGAACCTCCTGGCGGCGATGTACGCCCGCCAGCTCGGGGCCCGCCTGACCGTCTCGGGGATGAGCCGGGGCGAGTTCGCCCCCCTCTCCGATGCGCTGGGCGTGGACATCACCATCTCGCCCCGCATTTTGGCCGCCAGCGCGATCTTGAGGTTCGTGCGCCGGGGCGACGTGGTCGCCGTGACCCTGCTCGAGAGCGGGGCGGAGATGATAGAGCTACGGGTCCCGAACGGATGCCGGGTCGCCGGCCGGCCGCTCTCCCAGGTGCGGTTCCCCGAGGGGGCCCTCGTGGGCGCGATCCTGCGGGACAGCGAGGTCATCATCCCCTCGGGCCGGGAGGTGATGCGCCCGGGCGACGACGCCGTTGTGTTCTCCCTGCGAGCGGCCGTGGACAAGGTGGAACGCCTCTTTGCATCCTAGGATAGTAGGTAACGCGCTGGGGGCTCTGATCGCCGCCGGTGGGGCTACGATGCTCCTCCCGGCGGCTTATTCGTTCGTGGTGTCGGACGGCGCGGCGCTGGCCTTCGGGCTCCCGGCGCTGGCGACCCTGGCCTTGGGAGCCGTCCTCTTCTTGCTCACCCGGGTGCCCGACCGCCGCTACGTCTCGGGCAGAGACGTGTTCCTCATCGTCGTCCTGGGGTGGTTGGGGGTGGCAGGCGTGGGCTCGCTGCCGTTCGTGTTCTCCGGGCTCATGGTTCCGGTGGACGCCTTTTTCGAGTCCATGGCCGGTTTCACGACCACCGGGGCCTCGACCGTGCGGACGCCGGAGGAGGTGGCGCCCTCCCTGCTACTCTGGCGCAGCCTGACCCAGTGGGCCGGGGGGATCGGGATCGTGGTGCTCTTCGTGGCCGTGGCTCCCCTGGTCGGCTTCGGGGCCGCGCAACTGTACTCGGCCGAGCTTGCGACCCCCATGCCGGAGAGGCTCACCCCGCGCATCCGCGACACGGCGAAGATACTCGCGTACGTCTACGGCGCCCTCACCCTCGGGAGCGCCGTCGCGCTGTTGCTCGCCGGGATGGGACCCTTCGACGCGGTCAACCACGCCATGACCACCGTCTCTACCGGCGGATACTCTACGCGCTCGGAATCCATCGCCGCCTTCGACTCGGTAGCCGTCGAACTGGTCCTGGTGGCGGGGATGACGCTCTCGGGGGCGAACTTTGCCCTCTACTATCGGGGTGCGCGGGGAGGGTTGGGACACGTCCTCGGGAACCGGGAGCTCCTGGTATACCTGGGGATCATCGCCGCCGGCACGGCCCTGGTGGGCGTCTCCCTCTACGCCTTCGACTACAGAGACTCGCCGGGCTTCGCCCTCCGCGAGGCGCTCTTCCAGACCGTGAGCCTCCTCACGGGAACGGCCTTCGGAACGGCGGATTGGGGGGCCTGGGACCCGCTCTCTCAGGGCTTGTTGATGCTCTTCATGGCCATCGGAGGGATGGCCGGCTCCACGAGCGGGGGGCTGAAGGTGATCCGTGCCATCCTGCTGGCGCGGCACGCGGGGCAGGAGGTGTTCCGCATGGTCCATCCGCAGGCCATCACCCCCCTGAAACTCGGCGACCGGGTGGTGCCCGAACGGTTCCGCGCGGCCTTCCTGGGGTTCTTTTTCGTGTACGTGGCGGCCCTGGCCGCGGGGACCTTGCTCGTCGCCGCGCACGGGGTGCCGATAGGGGCAGCGTTCGGCTCCGCCTTCGCCTGCCTGAACATCACGGGAACCGCCCTCGGGCCGGTCGGGGATCCCGGCTTCTACGCGCAACTTCCCGCTTCGGCCAAGTTCATACTCGCCTTCTTCATGCTCCTCGGGCGCCTGGAGCTTTTCACGGTCCTGGTCCTCCTTACCCCGGCATTCTGGCGCCACTGAGCGCACGCCCCGATCCCGGAGCGTTGCCTGGTTTCCCGCGGTCGAGGGAGATCCGCGATACCGATGCGCGGGCTCGGCTAGGATACGCGCCATGAACACGAGGGTCATCATCCGAATAAACGCGGCCGTGACCGCGACCCTGGGCGTTGCGCTCCTGGTCCCCCTGGCTCTGTCGCTGCTGTACGGGGACGGCTCGTGGAGGAGCTTTCTGCTGCCGGGGGCCGCGATGGTCGCTGCCGGGGGACTCGGGGTCTTTGCAGCACGTCCACCCTCGGGCCGGAGCGTGGGATACGTGTCGAACAGGGACGTGTACCTGTCGGTCACCCTGGCCTGGGTGCTCGCCGCGCTCCTGGGAGGCGTACCTTTTCTGGTCGAAGGCACCTTCCAGAGCCCCATTGACTCCACGTTCGAGGCGATGAGTGGCTTCACCACCACCGGGGCCACGCTGCTCTCGGACATCGAGGCGCAGACGCCCTCCATCCTGTTCTGGCGCAGCATGGCCCAGTGGCTCGGGGGGATCGGGATAGTGGTCCTGTTCGTGGCGGTCGCCCCGGCGATCGGGGTCGGGGCGGCGCGTTTGCTGGGCGCCGAGGTCTCGGGGCTCACCCAGACGCGCTTCACGCCGCGCATCGCCGACACGGCCAAGTCGCTCCTCGTGATCTACCTAGCGCTCACCCTCGCCGGGGTGGTCGCCCTGATCCTGGTCGGGATGGACCTCTACGACGCGGTGGTCTACACCTTCGCCACGGTCGCCACCGGGGGGTTCAGCCCGCATACCGCCTCCGTGGGCTTCTTCGACTCCGTCGCCGTCGAGGCGGTCCTGATCGCCTTCATGGTGCTCTCTGGGGTGTCTTTTTCGGTCTACTACCTGCTCTACACCCGGAAGCGCCTCGACGTGGTGCTGGACCGGGAGCTGCTCGCGTACCTGGCGATAATCGCGTTCGCGGTCTTCTTCGTCTGGGGGGTGTTGGTCTTCGAGGGGAGCTACGGCGGCTCCGCGGGCAGGGCGCTACGGGACTCGGCGTTCACGGTGACGAGCATCGTCACCACGACCGGCTTCGTCACGGCAGACTTCGACCAGTGGGAAGCGGGGGCCAAGATCACGCTCGTCTTCCTGATGTTCGTCGGGGGCTGCGCCGGCTCGACCGCCGGGGGAATAAAGGTGATCCGGGTCGTGATCATCTTCCGCACCGTCTTCGAGGACGTCTTTCGGATGACGCACCCGCACGCGGTCACCCCGCTCAGGATAGGCGACCGGGTGCTCCCCGAAGCCGTCCGGGTAGCGGTCCTGGGGCTCTTCGCAGCCTGGATCGCGATCTTCGTCCTGGCGACGTTCCTCGTGGCCGTCCAACCGGACCTCGATCCTTTCTCCTCGGCGACTGCCGTGGCCGCCACGCTGAACGTGGTCGGGCCGGGTCTCGGGCAGGTCGGCGCCTCGGAGAGCTTCGAGGCGGTGAACGCCTCCGGGCGGGTGGTGCTCACCCTGTGCATGCTTCTGGGGCGGTTGGAGATCCTGACCGCCCTCGCCATCCTCTCCCCGGCGTTCTGGAGAAGGTAATCGCACCTGTCCCGAAGGATCGAGCAGGCGCTATACTCCCGCGGCGGGACATACATCTGACGAGACGGGACGACAGAAAGGTTCGGCCGGCGCACCGGAGGACGAAACCGCATCGGCGAGTAGCACGGAGAGGAAGACCGCGAAGCCCGGGATGGCGTCAAGCGTGACTCCGCCTTCACCGACGCCCTCGCTTTCCAGGCACCCTTCCTCGAAGGAGCGGCGGTGACCCGCACGGCGCACCCGCCGAAGCGCAACGCGGAGCGGCTCGGCCGGTGGCTGCTCAAGAGGCGTGTCTCCGAGCCTACGGGCCCGGAGGCAAGGGAGGGACAGCCCGACCAGCACTCCTGGTGGCAGATCGTGTGCCTGACCGGCGTGGACTACTTCTCCACGCTCGGCTACATACCCGCGATAGCCGCCGCCGCCGCGGGCGCCCTCTCCCCCATCGCCACCATGCTCATCGTCTTCCTGACCCTGCTCGGTATGCTGCCGATGTACCGCGTCGTCGCGCGGGAGAGCCCGGACGGGCAGGGCTCGATCGCGATGCTCGAGCGCCTCCTCTCGTTCTGGAAGGGCAAGGTGTTCGTGCTCGTCCTCCTGGGCTTCGTGGCGACGGCCTGGATCATCACGATAACCCTCTCCGCCGCCGACGCGACGGCCCACATCGTCGAGAACCCGTTCTGGCCGGAGGCCCTGGCAAACAGCGAGATCCTCGTCACCCTCGTACTGCTGGCGCTCCTGGGCGCTGTCTTTCTGAAGGGCTTCAGCGAGGCCATCGGCATCGCGGTGGTCGTGGTCGGAGCGTTCCTGGCGGTGAACCTCGTCGTCGTGGCCGTCGGCTTCTACGAGATCGCCACCCGACCCGAGGTCCTGGCCGAGTGGCGAGGCACGCTCTTCACCGACTACGGCAACCCGCTGGTCATGGTCGGGGTCTCGTTGCTGGTCTTCCCGCAACTCGCCCTGGGGCTCTCCGGCTTCGAGACCGGGGTCAGCATGATGCCGCTGGTGCGCGGCGAGCCCGGGGACGAGCGGGAGCGCCCCCAAGGACGCATCCGCAACACGCGCAAGATGCTCGCCGTGGCGGCCGTGATCATGAGCTTCTACCTAATCACCACGAGCTTCGTCACCTCCGTGCTCATCCCCTCCGAGGAGTTCGATCCCGGCGGCTCGGCCAACGGACGCGCTCTAGCGTATCTCGCCCACGAGTACCTCGGCGGCGCCTTCGGCACGATCTACGACCTCTCAACGATCTCCATCCTGTGGTTCGCGGGCGCCTCGGCGATGGCCGGGCTCCTGAACATCGTGCCGCGCTACCTGCCACGTTACGGCATGGCGCCCGAGTGGGGGCGTGCGATCCGGCCACTAGTCCTGATCTACACGGCCATCTGTATCGTGATCACGATCGTCTTCGGCGCGAGCGTGGACGCCCAGAGCGGCGCCTACGCCACCGGCGTCCTGGCGATGATGACCTCGGCGGCCGTCGCCGTCACGCTCGCCGCCTGGCGCGGAGGGTCGAGGCGAAGCGCCGCCGCGTTCGGCGTGGTCGCCGTCGTCTTCGTGTACGCCCTCATCGCCAACGAGGTACAGCGCCCCGACGGGCTCATGATCGCAGCGTTCTTCGTCGCCGCGATCATCACCGTCTCTCTCGTCTCCCGGGTGAGCCGCTCGACTGAGCTGCGCACGGAGCGCATAGAGGTGGACGAGACCGCCCAGCGCTTCATAGACGACGCCGCGGAGCGCGGCGAGATCCACCTCGTCGCCCACCGGCGCCGCACGGGCGAGGAGCCCGAGTACGCCGCGAAGGAGAAGGAGCAGCGCGAGGATAACCACATCCCCCAAGGCCAGCCGATCCTCTTCCTGGAGGTGAGCGTCGAGGACGCCTCGGAGTTCGAGGACGTGCTGGAGGTCCACGGCATCGAGGTCGGCGAGTACAAGGTGCTCCGGGCGCAGAGCTGCTCCACCGTCCCCAACGCCATCATCGCCGCCTTCCTGCTGCACCTGCGCGACACGACCGGCAAGAAGCCCCACTGCTACTTCGGCTGGACCGAGGGTAACCCGGTCGTGTACCTCGTACGCTACATGCTCTTCGGCGAGGGCGACACCGCCCCCGTCACCCGCGAGGTCCTGCGCGAGGCGGAGCGCGACCCCGAACGCCGTCCCGCCATCCACGTCGGCGGTTAGTATGGATTTTTCGCTGCGGGCGATGTAGAGTGCGGAAGCTAAAGTACAAGTGTGGGGGGAAATGCCTTGGCGCGTAGTAACCTGACGTTAACGTTGATGGTTGTGGCCCTGATCGCGCTGTGCCTGATCTCGGCGCGCCTGACGTGGGCGCTAATCGAGGCCGACTCCGACTTCGGGCTCTTCGGGAAGGCCTTCGCCCAGGAAGATAGCCCGAGCTTCGAACAGACCTCCCCCCAGTACGACGAGACCACCTCTTCGCAGTACAACGAGACCACCGTCATTCAGTACGAGGAGGACTTCTCCAAGTTCCAGTACAGCACGACCCCGCTCTACGAGTCCGGTGGCCCGGAAGATGGTCCCGTACCGCCGATGCCCGGCGGGGAGTGCCCCGAGGAGTATCCGGTCGAGAAGTCCGGCGGCTGCTACGTCGAGAAGTCGTAGAAACCGGCGCCCGAGGCGGGGCTTGCGAGGGGGTTAGAGGTACGTGTTTCGGGACGGCTACACGCGGAGGCTCGCGGTCTTAGCCGCGGTGGGGATATGCGCCATCTCGCTGCGTCTGGCGTGGGGGTTGGCGGGCGAGTTCCCCGTCGGCCTGGGTGATGAGGCGCTGGCGCAGGGGAGCGAGTGTACGAAGGTCACCGAGATCCGGGGCAGCGGTACCCAGACGAGCGAGCCCTTCGACATCGTGGGCCCGACCTTCATCGTCGAGTACGAGTTGAGCGTCCAGGACCCCACCGAGGTCGGCTTCGCTTTCTTCAACCTGGTGGACGAGAACGGTGGCATCGTGCAGCCCGACGCGGTGGACAACTCCCAGGAAGACCCCACCCGCGCCCAGGGCAGCGCGAACTTCAGCGGGGCCGGCACGTACACGATCGAGATCCTCGGCGAGACCGCGGACTACACTTTGAGCGTCCAGGACTGCGGAGCGACTTCCACCGGCGGTGGCGGCGAACTTCTGCAGGCCGGCGGCCCGGAGAGCGGACCCGTACCCCGCATGCCGGGCGGAGGGTGTCCCGAGGAGTTCCCCATCGAGGCCGGCGGCGCCTGCAGCAGGTAGCATGACTCCAGACCGCTTCCCGTGGGGGCTCGCTACTCGGGCAGGGCGAGGATCTGGCGTCCCATCAGGCTGCCGACGAGTTCTACGGCGAGCTCTGCGGTGCCATTTTTGACGTCGAGGATGGGGTTGACCTCCACGATGTCCAGCGAGGTCACCATCCCGGACTCGTTGATGAGCTCCATGACGAGATGGGCCTCGCGGTAGGTGAGGCCGCCTCGCACCGGCGTCCCCACCCCCGGCGCGACCTCGGGGTCCACGACGTCGAGGTCGAGGGAGAGATGGACGCGCTCCAGGCGTGAGAGGTCCTTTAGCGCCCGCCGGACGACGCGGGCCACACCGTAGGCGTCTACGTCCTTCATGGTGTATACGTGGACGCCGGCCTCGGCGAGGAGCCGCCTCTCTTCGGCGTCCACGGAGCGCAGGCCGACGATGGCGACGTCTTCGGGACGGACGCTGGGACCTTCGCCGCCGATGTCCGCGAGCTCGAGGAGGCCGTGTCCGGTGAGAACGGCGAGCGGCATGCCGTGGACGTTGCCGGAGGGCGAGGTCGCGGGCGTGTTGAAGTCGGCGTGCGCGTCGATCCAGAGCAACCCCATCCGCCCGGCCGCCCCAGCGACGCCCGAAACGGTGCCGATAGCTATGGAGTGGTCGCCGCCCAGGAAAACGGGGAAGAGACCATCAGCGGCGATCTCCGCCGCCCGCGCCGCGGCCTTCTCACACACTTCGCGCACGGCGGAGACGTTCTTGACGTGCGTCCTCTCCTCGACGGTCTCTGGGATCGGGGTCTCCACGTTGCCGAAGTCCGTGACGGGGTGTCCTAGGTCATCCAGGGTGTTTGCGAGGCGGGCGTAGCGGATGGCCGAGGGCCCCATGTCCACGCCGCGGCGGTCCTGGCCGAGGTCCATCGGGATGCCGAGGATGCCTACGGGATCGCGCGCGCCGCTGTTGGATGTCCCGCTAGGCAAAGGCCACGCCGCCGGAGCGGCGCTCGTCGGCGGCGGCCTCGAAGTCGCCGTTCGCGGCGCGCCGGACGGCGTTGACGCCTCCGAAGAACATGCTCGGCTCGTCGTAGGAGAGGACGTGCCCGTAGCGAGAGAGGTCGCCTATCCTGGCGCCGGCTTCGTGGGCGAAGAGGTCGCCTTCGGCGTGGATGCGCGGGGCGTGAACGGCGGCTTCGAGCGCCATCCCGAAGTCCACGGCGTTTACGAGCACCTGGGCGATTGCGGTGGGGATGCGGGAGGCTCCTGGGGAGCCCAAGGAGATCACGTCCCCGCCCGCGGAGGAGACGATGGTGGGGCTCATGCTGGAGATCAAGCTCTCCCCCGGCGTGAGCGCGTGGAAGCCTCTCGGGTTCAACTCGGGCTCGCCCAGGGTGTTGTTCATCGGGATGCCGGTGCCGGGGATCACGATCCCGGACCCGTAGCCCATGCTCGCCGTGATGGAGACGGCGAGCCCCGACGCATCCACGCACGAGAGGTGGGTGGTGTTGGGGGAGCCGAAGGAGGTCGCGCCGCCGCCACCGGAGGCGAAGATACGCTCGCGCTGGCCCCTGGCGTACTCCTCGCTGGTCAGGCGCCGGGCGACGATGGCGTTCTCGGAGATCTCGTTGTACGCCCGGTCCCGGTCCTCAAGGGCGAGCTTCATCGCCCCGGCGAAGACCCTCTCGTACTCGGCGTCGGGCATTTTGGCAAGGTCGTAGGCGCTTATGACGCGCAGGATCTGGGCGAGCGTCGCCCCACCCGCCGACGGCGGGCCGTTGGTGTGGACCATGCGGTCCCCATAACCGAACGACAGCGGCTCGCGCACGACGGCCTCGTAGGTCGCCAGGTCCTCCCTGGTGATGATGCCGCCCATCTCGAGCGTGTAGTCGGAGACGCGGCCCGCTAGCTCCCCCTCGTAGAACAGGTCCGCCCCCGCCTCGCCGACGGCCTCCAGGGTGTCGGCGAGCTCCGGGAAACGCACCTCCTCGCCCATCCTGTACGGGCGCTCCAGAGCGTCGCCGGTGTAGAAGTTCTTGCGCGTCTCGTCGGTTAGCGTTAGGACCTCGGATGCCACCTCGAACCACATGCCGCTGGTCTTGCACAACAGAAAGCCCTCGCGGGCGAGCCGGACGGCCGGGGAGAGCGTCTCGCGCAAGGTGAGGTTCCCGTGACGCCGCAGGAGCGCCTCCCAGCCGCGGAAGCTGCCCGGCACGGCCGAGGAGGCCGCTCCGACGATGGATTTCACACCCGCGCCGTACTTCAGAATGATGGTTTGAGGGCTGCCGCCGGCCCCGAAGGCCGACGCCGGCAGCCCCTTGCCCGGCATGCGGTCGTAGTAGTCAATAAGCTCCGCCCCGCCGGGCTCCCTGCCGTAGTCTGTGCCCCCGACGCTCTCGCCGCCGCCCGGCGTCCTAACGAGGGCGAACCCGCCGCCGCCGATGCTGCTCATCAGCGGCTCCGTGACGCCCACGGCCGCCGCCGACGCGACCGCCGCGTCGGCGGCGTTCCCCCCGGCGGCGAAGACCTCCGCCGCCGCGGCGGCGGCGTAGGGTGTCCCCGCGGAGGCCGCGAAGCTCGTCATCTTCCGGGTATGCCCGTCGAAAGCCATGATTGGTTATCATACTCCCAGAGGGCGGCTAACGGAAAGGGCACGGGCTTGCGCGGAGAGGATGCTGGCACGACCGGAGACGGCTCGTCGCGGTTCAACATGGCGTCGGAGAGGGAGATACGGGACGCGGAGGTGGCCGACTCGTACTTCCACCGGACGATGCGGGTCCTGCGTGCCCGAGGACTAGAGGACATCCCCGTGCACGCCGAGGTGACATACAAGACCAGCGACCCCGAGGAGTGGTTCGTCGTGGCGGGCCTGGACGAGATCGCAGCGTTGTTCGAGGAGGTAGAGGGCGTGGAGGCGCGGGCGGTGCCGGAGGGGACCATCTGCCGCCCCAACGAGCCGGTCCTCACCCTCTCCGGACCTTACGGGGCCTTCGGCGAGCACGAGACGGCGATACTGGGCTTTCTGTGCCAGGCGTCGGGGGTGGCGACGGGGGCGGCGCGGTGCAGGCTCGCGGCGGGCGAGAAGCCGGTCGTCTCCTTCGGCGCGCGCCGGATGCACCCCGCGATCGCGCCGATGATAGAACGCGCCGCCTACCTCGGCGGCTGCGACTCCGTCGCCGTGGACGTCGCGACCAGACGCTTCGGCCTCCCCGCCACCGGTACCCTCCCCCACGCCCTCGCCCTCATCCTCGGCTCCACCGCCGAGGCCGCCCGGGCCTTCGACGAAGTCATAGAGGAAGACGCCCCGCGCACCATCCTCATAGACACCTTCGACGACGAGAAGTTCGGGGCGCTGATCGCCGCCCGCGCCATCCCCGACTCGATCTACGCCGTCAGGCTGGACACCCCAGGCAACCGCCGCGGCGACTTCCTGGACCTGATGCGCGAGGTCCGCTGGGAGCTCGACCGCCACGGCTACTCTCACGTCAAGATCTTCGCCTCCGGCGGCATAGACGTCGAGTACATCCTCTACCTCGCCCCGGTCTGCGACGCCTACGGGGTGGGCGGCGCGATCGCCGACGCGCCCATGATCGACTACTCCCTCGACATCGTCGAAGTGAACGGCGAAGACCGCTCGAAACGCGGCAAGCGCGGCGGCAGGAAACGCCTCCTGACCCTCGAAACCGGCGAACGCCGCGTCGTCCCCGCCGACTCTCCCGTTCCCCCCGGCGCTAACGACCTCCACCGTCCCCTGCAGGAAGCCGTTACCCAGGACATCTCCGCGCTGCGCACCCGCGTCCTCGACCAGCTCGCCACCGGCGTCTTCGGCCTCTGATAGCGTCGTTCACGAGAGCCCTGCACCACGCCGGCGATCTCCTGGCCAAAACCGATGGTCCTTCGGCGAGAAGACCCGATGCCTGAAGCCGCCAAGAAAATCTACGTCCCCTTCGACACGATGACGAGATAGTAGCTGCAAGGGCCGTCCCCGAGGTTATCGAATCTGTGGGGAACGTCGGCCTCGAAGTAGAGCGCGTCGCCCTCCTCGAGCACGTACTCCTCCCCCGCGAGGACCGCCCGCAACCGCCCCTTCTCCACGACCACGTACTCCTCGACGTCCCGCCCGTGTGCGGGGAACTCGCCGGACGTGGAGCCTTCGGGTACGACGTTCCTCACGAACTCCACCCCCCGCCCGACGAACGACGGCGAGAGCAGCTGCCGCTCGAAGCCGGTCTCCGGGTCGCGCGCGACGAGACGCCGCGCTTTGGACACCACCACGACCTCCCGCCGCTCCTCCTGCCCGAGAAGACGCGAGAGCGGCGCCCCCAACCCCTCCGCGATCTTCGCCGCCACGACCAGCGTCGGGTTCTTCTCACCCCGCTCGACCTTGGAGAGCATCGCCCGGCTCACGCCGCTCCTCTCCGCCAACGCGTCGAGCGTGAGCCCCGAGGCCCGCCGCAACTCCCGCACCCGCTGCCCCAACCTCCCGCCGGAGACCGTCTCCACCACGTTCGTTGATCCCGCTTCGCCCATTTGGTAGAAATAAGTCTATCATGGGAGAATTTCTCGGTTTCCTGGTGGCGGGGGCGCCGTTCGTGGTGGCGGGGGTGGCGTTGCTGCTGCTCGGGTGGCCGGCGTCGCGGGCGGGGATTTTGGCGCTGGCGACGGCGGTCCTGGGGGCGCTGTTGTGGCCGGGGCTGGAGGCTTCGGGGCTCGGGGGGGCGGTCTTCGCGGGGTTGGGGACGTCGGGGCGGGTATTGTACGTGCTGTTCGGGGGGTTGTTGCTATACAACTTCCTCTCCGAGGGCGAGGCCGTGAGGGCCGTGTCGGGGTTCTTGGGAAGGGTGGAGCCGGAGCGGGAGGCGTTGGCGCTCGTGGTGGTCGTGGGGGCGGCGCCTTTCTTCGAGTCGGTGACGGGGTTCGGGGTGGCGGTGGTGATCAGCGCGCCGATACTGTTGCGGGGTTCTCGCCTTTGAGGGCGGCGGTGCTATCGAGCTGGGGGCAGTGCGCGGTACCGTGGAGGGCATTGGGGATTTGGTGGCGGCGGTGCAGAACGTCTCGGGCGGCCACGCCAGCATGCTGGCGCCGCAGCGCGTGGTCCTGGCGGCGACGGCGGTCGGGCTCGCGGGACGGGAGGGCGAGGTGGCGCGCGCGGCGTTACCCCCGGTCTTGATCTCGGTTGCCGTTCTCGCCGCTTTGGGTGCGTTCCTGTGAAGAGAGCGCCCCACCTCAAGCCGTGGCGTCCTACGGGATCAGGATACCTCGGCCCCGAAGCCTGCCTTCGTTGAGGTCGGCGACCGCGTCGTTTATGGCGTCCAAAGGGTAGGTCGAGGTGTGCAGCCTGACCTCACCCCGGGCGGCCAGGGCCATCAGCTCCGCCAGGTCGGTGTAGGAGCCGATCAGGTTGCCGACGAAGTTGTTCTCGGCTGCGATAATGTTGATAATCGGCACGCTCAGCATCCCGCCGTAGCCGACGAGGTAGTAGCTGCCCGCCTGTCGCAGCATCCCGACCCCGTCCTCGGCGGAGCCGTTCTCCCCGACGAAGTCGATAACGGCCTCCGCACCCAAGCCCTCCGTTATCTCTCGTACGGCGGCGACCTGCTCGCCGTCCACCCGCACCGTGTGATCCGCCCCCAAATCCCCGGCGAGATCCAACGCAGCCTCGGAGGTATCGAGGACGATGACCTCCGCTTTCGTCAGCGCCTTGAGGCACTGGACGCCGATGTGGCCCAACCCCCCGGCCCCTATGACGACGGCCCTGGTGCCAGGGTCGAGGACGTCGCGGGCCTTCTTCACGGCGTGGTAGGCGGCGAGCCCGGCGTCGGCCAGGGCCGCTATGTCCTTCGGGTGCAGCGTGGGCTCCAGCTTCACGACGGCCCTGGCGCTGGTCTTCAAGAGCTGGGCAAAGCCCCCGTCGGTGACGAACCCGGGGAACATCGTGGGGTTCGCGCAGTGCATGTCGTTCCCGGCGCGGCACGCCAGGCAGAGGCCGCAGGTGGGGAGCGGGTGCGTGATCACCGTGTCCCCGACCGCGACGTTGGAGACCGCCGAGCCCACCTCCTCGACCCAGCCGGCGTTCTCGTGGCCCAGCACGTAGGGCAGCGCCGGCCCGAATGCCCCTTCCAACTGGCCCTCGATGATGTGCAGGTCGGTGCGGCACAGGCCCGCCCCGCCTACCCTCAAGATCACGTCGAAGGGATCGGAGATCCTCGGCTCCTCTATCTCCTCCACCTTCAGGCTCTCGGGGCTTATGTGCTCGCTGTACTCGTGCAGCCGCGCCGCTTTCATAGCGTTTGCCTCCTTTTATCGCAAGCGACCTCCAAAGGTCGCTCGTACACAACCTGCTTGCAGCATAGAAGGGACGCGTTAGCTGGCCGTTAGCCGGGGAGCCGTGTGGCGTAGGCGAAGTCGCCTATTTTTTCCGTAGAGACGCTGCTTATGGGAGGAGGCCCTGTTTTGCAGCCCAGGCGGCGACCTGGGTTCGGGAATGAAGCCCCAGCTTCTTGAGAATCTTACGGAGGTGGGCATCCACCGTTCGTTCGGAGATCGCGAGATCGGTGGAGATCCGGCGGTTTGTGAGACCGCGCGCGACGAGGACCGCTACCTCGCGCTCGCGGCCGGTGAGGGAGGCGGGCGGGCGTGATGCATGAGGCGTCGGAGCCCTGGTCGGTTCGTCCTCCCCGGAGAGGGCGAATTCGATGGCTCCTTCGGGCGTCATCGCCCGCCCCTCCACCAGGGCCGCTTCCCACGAAGCCTCGTCTAGGGCCTGTCTGACGGATCGGGACT